>JBIKMD010000871.1:0-3152 GCA_044359465.1 Myxococcota bacterium | reverse complement strand
CTAACTCTCTCTGTGGGCTCTGTAAACGCGGGACGCGCAGTTTGCGGGACGCTCGGCGTGCTTCACCGGTGACGGAGCCGAGCATTGCGGCTAATGCCTGCCCACAGGATGATTCACATTGCCCTCATTGAGCCGGAAATTCCTTGGAACACAGGCAACGTGGGGCGCACCTGCCTTGCCGCCGGCGCCAAGCTCCACCTCGTGCGACCCTTCGGCTTTTCCCTCAGCGAAGCAGCGGTAAGGCGTGCAGGCCTCGACTACTGGGAGCACGTAAACCCTACGATTTACGATAGCTACGAAGAATTCATGGCGAAAGCACCTGCGCTCGGCACACCCTATGCGCTCGAAACCTACGGTGCAAAGTCACTCTATGACGTGACCTTCCCGCAAGACGTGGTTCTCGTGTTTGGACGCGAGCGACTCGGCCTTCCTCCACCGGTCAAAGAGGCGTACAAAGACCACTGCTTCAAGATTCCCATGTTCAGCGAGCACATTCGCTCGCTCAACCTGTCGACCTCTGTGGCAATCGCGCTTTACGAAGTGATTCGCCAGTCAGGTCAGCGCTGACAACAAGCGGCTGCGGAGCGCTGACTCGTCGAGCCCGGGACCAAAGAACACCGCGCGGCTCAACTTGCCAAACGGCGCTTCGGTTTCAAAGCTCAGCTCTTCACGCCCGGCCACCACGTGGAAGCGGCACCACACGCCCGAATCCACGGCTACAAACCCTTTGGCGCGAAAGACTTCCTTCGGGAGTGATGCGAGCAGCGCTTTGAGCGCACTCAAAGAAAATGTCAGCTCCGTAGAAAAGTTCATGGCCTTGAAACCAGAGTGCTCGGGTTTTGGGGCAAACAACGACCACTGCCGAGGTGTTCGTTCGATCTGACCAAGCACGGCGTCCATCACGTCGTCCGACGTACCGTCCAGCACACGCGCTTGCGGATTGGTCTCTGCGACCTTCGCAACCACACCGGCAATACTAGCCGTGTCCGCCACATCGCGTTTGCTCACCAACACGAAGTCAGCCGCGCGCACTTGCTCGTGCCATTCCGCGGTATCGCTTTTTTGATAGGCCGTAGGATCCACGACACACACCACCGCGTCGAGGCGCAGCTTGTAGTCGAACACTTGCGGCTGCAGGTTCCAGATGATGGTGCGCGGGTTGGCAAGCCCCGTGGTTTCCAGGACCACACGATCCAAATCGAATCGGGCGACCATCTCTCGCAGGGTCGTGTCGAGATCTTTGTTGACGATGCAGCACACACAACCGCCGGCGAGCTCTATGTAGTCGCCTGCTTTCTGCATGGGTTTCTCGATGCCGGTTTGGCCAACCTCGTTCATGATCACGCCAATCTTGCCGCCGTGTTCCATGAGCGAGCGCAGCAAGGTGGTTTTCCCTGCACCCAAAAATCCGGTGAGCACTGTGATCGGTAGCGGATGAGAAGCCGCTGCCGGCGCTGCTTCTTTGCTCACGACTTCTTTCATCACTTTGACTTCAAGGCGCGTCGACATATTCCACCGAGAGCGTCGGTTCGGCGCCGCGATCATCATAAGTCGCGCGCACGCTCGAGAAAGACCCAATCTTCACGTCTGCATTCAATGCTGCTTTGCTCAGCGTTTTTGCGAGGCCACTCACGTCCTCAGGCTTACGTGCCACTTCTGCGAGCTTCACGAGCAGCTCACGTGCCTTGGCCATTGCATCAGCCGCAGGCACCTCTACGAAAAAGCGATAACTCACGCTCACGTTCGTGCATTGCGAGCGGCTAATGAGCACACGTTCGCCGCCGGGCAGGATTCCACTCTCACTGACGGACAGGAGCGTGCGATCCTTCACCTTGTAGTCTTTGATCTTGCTCGTGAGCGACACGAGCGGCGGCGCTAGCGTACAATCTTTGTGATGCGACGTAAGCGCGGTCAAATACGCGTCGTACGCTGGCTTTGCTGCGGTGATGACAACGAGCGCGGCGCCATCGTTCCAGGACGCATTGGTCACGTCTCTATCGAGTACGGTTTTGGCAGCGATGGCTGCTTCGGCGCTAGGGTAAGCCCACTGCTCCGCCGTCAGCTCGGCGCCATCTGGGCGCTTCAAGACGAGCGAATCGATTTTGGTCGGAGCAGGCACTTTGGTTTGTTTGACCCAGTGCGATTTTTTGTCGAGCTCGGTTTTCGTAGGTGTGAACTCGAGCACCTGAAGCAACTCGCTCACTTGTTTGAGCGGCGCAGGCACTGCGGCCTTGGAACCAACGACCATCACGAAAAGAAGCCACATCAGCGCCGCCGTAGTGCACTGACCCCGCCTTCATCAAGACTTTTGATTCGCAACACTTCCTCCGTTACCATCTGGCCTCACTTCAGGGGGAATACGCATGCGAAGATTGGCCCTAGTTTGCGCTTTTGCATTGTCGACCAGCACGGCAGCGGCAAAGGAGATCTACGTCTCGAGCGAGACCGGCTCAGACGACAACGATGGAACAAAGGAAAAGCCCAAAAAGCAACTGTGGAAAACCCTGGCGGAGTACCAAAAGGGCGATGTCATCCGTGTGGCGGAAGGCATGCAGTACGGCCAGCAGAAATCGGGCGTGTTCCAGGATCTCACGCAGTCTGTGATCCTCGAAGGCGGCTGGAAGAAAGACTTTAGCGAGCGCGATCCCTTCAAGTATCTCACGGTTATCACCGCGGGCTTCGATCGCGGCGGCTCGACGCGCGAGGTCTTTCGCATTGAAGACCGCAATGCGGACGTCACCATCGATGGCTTCATGATCGATCGTGGCGGCGGAAACATCTACTACAGCGACGGCGAAATGGGTGCGAACAAACGCATCGAAGGCCACTCGGACTGCACGCCCTTTGGCTACCGAAATGAAAACAAAAAAATGGGCGGCTCGGATCCTTCTATCGAGCTGATCGGTCGCAACATGACGGTGCGAAACAACATCATCATCAACTCGCCATGGTGGGGCATCTACGTCAAAGGCGGCGGAGACGGCACGATCACCATCGAGAACAACATGGTCCTCGGCTTTCAAGGCCGCGGCATCGAAGCGATCGTGGGAGGCGGCTGGGGCAAACCGAAGTGGGTCATCCGCAACAACACCGTTGCGTTCGGCTGGGAAATGGAAGGACGCGGCCTCTCGATCGACCCCAAAGACGACAAC
>JBIKMD010000870.1:0-3159 GCA_044359465.1 Myxococcota bacterium | reverse complement strand
GCTCGAGCCACGACCGAGCAGACTGGGCACCATCGGCGGCATGGACTGGGACAACACCTTTGCGCTTGCTCGGATCGCTGATGCGCTCAACCGTAACACCGTCTTCAACGAGGCTGGAAAAGTGAGAATCTATCTCACGAGAACTGCGGACTACGAGGTAAAGCTCACGATCGAAGGGCTCGCAGAAATCCCAGAAAGCCTGAAGGCCACGCTGAGCGATCCAGATATGGTTGGCTTGTTCAAAAACAAGCTGCGCCACAATCGGCCCATGGAGTTCACGATTCCAATCGAGAAACGTGCAGGCCGCCTCCAAGTCGTGAACCCGAGCTTCACTGACGGTAGAAGCCTTTATTGGGATATCTAAGGACGCTAGCTAAGTCCGCTTAGTCGCCTGATTAAGCGCGTCATGGGAGCGGAAATGGAAAGCGTTTCAAGCAGGGCTGTCAGGCGGGCCTGACAACCGTAACTATTGAATATCCCGACCGAACAAGTGCACGGAGGGATTCACCATGGGCGACACCAAAGGCATTGGCCGTTCGTTCGTTCGCAGCACGCAGGAAGCTGTCAGCGGGACTAAAGATGCTGACCCCGCTGCGCCTGCTCCAGCCGCGCCACCGGTGGAACAGATTGAGCTCGTGCCAGTCGAGGCGGCGCCCGCCAAGCTCACGCAGCCGGTGGATGCTCCTTCGCCCCTGCTGGCCTCACCCGCGCTTGCGCACGCCGCCAAGGCACGCGTCCTCTCAACAGACAGCAAAACAATGGGCATTGTTGGCGAGGAAACGATCTCAGAGGCCGACGTACGAGCAGTGGCAGACACGTTCGAGCGCAATGCGGACCTGGTGGCGGTGGTACAAACGTTCGCAGCGCGTTTCGAGATCGTACCAGCCGCTGACGAAGACGAAGCAGCCTTTTTTGAGCGCCTGTGTGACGAGCTGGCGTTGAGCGATGCCAAACCACCGCCACTCGCTGAGCTCGACGCGCAGCTAGACGAGGTGATCGAAAAGAGCGAAATTTCCGCGCTACTCGATCTCATTGACAACGCAGTCATGCGGCGAGGCATTCCCGACCTGGATTTATCCACCTTCGTAGATCTCTCGATCAGCGAGCAAAACGGCCTCATGCGCTCACAGCTCGTGACGCAGCTTGGAAGCGAAGCCGCTGCGGACACGTTTTTGGCCAATGGCGTTGAAGCGGCCGTATGGGCGCCGCATGACGCCGCGCTTGCGCCTGTGGTTTCCGGTCAAGACGCTCTTTCCGTGAAACGCGTACTGGCCGACATGTACGGCGGCTCACTCGCGTCACCCGCCTTGGTTGCAAAGGACCTCGCGCGCAAGGACTCGCCCGCGAGCGAAGTTGCGCGCCTCATCAAAACAAGTGGCGCCACTAGCTGGACGTACGCAAGCCTCGTCGACGCTGCCAACAAGGATGCATCACTCCTCCCGCTCGTGCAGCGTGCAAAAAAGACGCTTGGTGTGGATGACCCGTTCGTGTTTGGCCCCACGCCCATCAAGCTCACCGCAGGCCATCACGCGCTCGTTTGTGCCACGCCACGCGTAGAGCAACCCGTCTTCAAACACATCAAACAAAACGCGCTTCGTTTTGCATGGGTCACCGA
This sequence comes from Myxococcota bacterium, assembly GCA_044359465.1. Taxonomy (GTDB): domain Bacteria; phylum Myxococcota; class JADLHZ01; order JADLHZ01; family JADLHZ01; genus JADLHZ01. Next base: position 1,544 of record JBIKMD010000870.1, on the reverse strand, counting down.
AGACAAAACCATGAGCTTGGCGTTGGCCGCACCGCTGGGCAGCAAACCGCGCACCTTCGCAGCCAATGAAGTAGGCGAGGCACAAAACGTTTTGCTCGCAGCCATCGAGGCACGGCTTCCCGATGCGCGGCGCTTCTTCGACGTCAACGGACCTTCGTTCGAGCAGTGCCTCAACGGGCTCGCTCCGTACGCCGATGCCGCTTTGATCTGCGGCCATCCCGCCATCGCGCAGGCGCTGGTCGTGTCGCTGATGCGCGCGCTGCAACGCGGCGACCAAAGTGGCGACACGCTTCGCGCAACCATGAAAAAGGCGGCGCAGCTCCCAGAACCACCACGGCAACGTTTGCTCGATCTGTGCGCTCGGGTCCCAGCGCTCGCGTCAGTGCAGCCCCTGCCACTGGCCGTGTCGCGCGCTTTGCGCGGTGGCGAAACGCTCGTCATCAACAACGATGACGCGGGTAACGACTGCTTGCGCGGGCTCTCCGTGTGGTTTCAGGTCGCGGGTGTTTTGCCTCCTGGCGCCGAGCCGCTCAGCAGCATGCGTAGCCTCTTGGCCTCGCTCGCGAACAAAGAAGGAACGATCACCCTCAGCGCGGAGGTCTTGGCCGAGGTCCTCGCATCCACCGTGATGACGGTGGACGCGACACCTCGCTACGTTGGCGATTTGCTCGCCGCGCATCCGGTGATTGCAGCACACAGAAGCCAGGGCGGCAAAAGCGACGTTTTGTCACTCGTCACCGAGTACATGCGCGCGCAGGGTTTTGATGTGACACCCGGCGTTCCGTTCATCAACGCGCTCATTGCCAGCAGCAAAGTGGCGATCAGTGCGGAAGCGCTGAAGCGCGCGGAAGCGGCACTGGTTGGTGCAACGAGACCCTCGAAAGCAGCGCTGCGTGAAATGCTCGGCACTAGCTACACCATCATCTTCACCAAACCGCCGCGCGTGGCGTTGCTCGATGCGTGCACGGATGCACAGTGGAGCGCGCTCATGGCACGCCTTCGTGCGTTGGCCGAGCCTGCAGCCGAGCGCACCTACTCGCGCAGTGAGCTTGGGTTGCTTGCTCAGAACGAACCCATCGTGGCGCTCAAGCTCTTTGCCATGTCGCAATACGGCGGCAAGCTCAGCAGCAGCCGCGTTGAAGGAACACTGACGCCGCTCGAACTTGCGACCCTGCGAGACTTCGTGTGTTTGCCAGTGCTCGATGCAAGCAATCCGCTGTTTGCCGCATTCTCCGCCGTGCAAGCCAAGATCGAAAGTGGCAAGCTCGTGCTCGCTTCCATTGATGCGGGTCGCTCGAGCGATCACGACCTCATTGTAGTGCTCGATGCGCTCAAACAGATGGCGGAGGTGCTGCGCAAGAACAGCGTACAAACCACGCGAGCCAGCGCTGCGCTCGACGCCGATGCCGAGTCCAGCGCGAGCTTGTCGTCGTTTCCGGATCCGCTGCGCCGAGCCGGCGCCATTCTACGCACACAACCAAGCGCCGCGGTCACGCTGGGTGCCGCAGACTTAGCGTTGCTCGAAACGCGAGTGTCCACGGATG
>JBIKMD010000869.1:0-3162 GCA_044359465.1 Myxococcota bacterium | reverse complement strand
GTTATGTCGACGCGTTTGCTTCCGCTGAGCTCGTCGCATCGTTCGAGCGCTTGCGTGAGCGCGGCAAACTGATCGTTTCCACCTTGCGTCTCGACGGGAAGATCGTCGCTGGACACGCAGGTCTCGAGCACGAAGGGCGATTCTATTATTGGCTACCGGCCTACGACAAAGCGTTCGCCAAAGACTCCGTGGGCGCCATCTTACTCGAGTGGATGATCGAACACGCGTACCAGCTTGGCGTCAAAGAGTTCGACTTTCTGCTCGGCAGCGAAAAATACAAATGGGCCTACGCGACACACTCGCGTCTGGTGGGCCCTCTCGGCAAAGAAGCTCTGAGTGTGCGTACCTGGCGACCGGTGCGCGCTAGGGTGATAAAACAAATACGCAAGCACTCTGGCGTGTACGCTCGCTTGCAGGAGCTCAAGCGGCGCATGTTGTACGTTCGTATGGGAATGAGCGGTTACTGAGTGGCAAGCATTGGACACGTCGCAGTTGGGCTCGCGCTCTCTCGCACAGCGCCTCCGGCGTGGAAGACCCGCTTCGTGCTCGCTGCGCTGGCGCTAGCGCCTGATGCGGACGTCGCTGCGTTCGCGTTCCATATTCCATACGCAGCCACCTTTGGGCATCGCGGCGCGACGCACTCCTTCGTGTTTGCGGCTGTGCTCGCCGCTGCCGTGACGCCGTTCGCTAAGCGTTTGCAATTGTCGTATTTCAAGACCTTCGTGGTCGCGTTCGCCGCGCTGGCGAGTCACGGCATTTTGGACGCCATGACCACGGGTGGACTCGGGCCCGCCCTCCTTTGGCCTTTTTCCAATGACCGTCTCTTTCTTGGGTGGCGTCCCATTCCGGTTGCGCCGATTGGGGTGCGCGTGCTGCATCTGAGCGGACTGAAACTCATGCTCAACGAGGCGCTCTTGTTTCTCCCGTTTTGGCTCATCGCGTTCTTTCCCCGCCGCAAGTAGGTGAGGGAAGCGCGAAGCTGGAATCGGACTCGTATTGAACCTGCGAGCCTCAGGGTAAGAAGCGTCCAACCAGCGTGCGTCCGCCGAAGTAACCGAATACCAAGTAGCGGCCCATGGCATCGAGGCTCAAGCTGGTCGCAAGTTCCAAACCGCCGCTGCCTCCGCGAAAGCCAGTTCTGCCATCTTCAGAGAAAGTCGTATCCATCACGCCCTGGCTTGTCACAACCACAACCGCATGCGCGCTCGCCCATTGCCCCGCAATCACGAAGCGTCCGCTTGCATCCTGGATGATGTCGTTGCCCTGCAGCGAAGCGCCCGCAGCGAAGTCAGAGCTACCTGCGCTGCCGAACGATGTGTCTAGCTGGCCGGCCGTTGTGAAGCGGCTCATGCGATAGAACGCGCTACCGGTGCCCGGTATGGCTGGGCCGCCAACGACATAACCTTGGGCCGTGTCTAGTCCGACATCTACTGCTTGCTTCTCTGCACTACCAATGGTGCGTTTCCCGTCGCCGTCAAAGCTCGTATCTAAGCTTCCGACGCTCGTGAGCCGCGCTAGTGCGTAGACGCTGGTTTGACCGTTGACCGCTTCACTGTAGCCAATGACGGTCACACTGCCAGAGGCTGCAAACGCAATCCCTTTGGCAAAGTCATTTGCGCCAAAATCGATCGCCACCACACCGCCAGTTCCGAATGTGGTGTCAGGCACGCCTGCGGACGTCAGTTTGGCAACCACCATGTCGAAGTTCGTGCGTGAGGTGTAACCCACAAGCCAAAGCGAACCGTCGCTCGGTCGAATTTTGATCGCTTCAATTCTCCCAAACGCGAGTGGCGCGGTGGTTCCATTCACCCCAAAGCTCGCATCCGTAGCGCCGCTTGCGAGGACGTGCGTGACGCTCGTTGTCTCGTCTGTGCCGCTGCACGCTGCGTAAAACGAACCATCCGACGCGATTGCTGCTTCAGTTGAAAAGAGCGGTAGCACAACCTCGGTGACGCCATTCACGCCGTAGCTAGAGTCGAGCGTGCCGTCGGCGAGCAGACGCATCGCGTTCGCGCTGGCAACGACGACAGTGTTGCCGTTTGGGAGCGCGCGCGAGGTGTGAGCGCGCGAAATCCCAGCCGCTTCCACCAGGCGGCCGCCGCCCAGCGCAAAGCTGGTATCGAGCGCCGTATCTGCCTCGGGCGTGACGGTAATTGTGAGGGGGGCGGTTTGGGCGCTGCCACTTGTGGGGCTCGTTTGAATGCTGGCTGTAGAGGGAACCAAAAGCAAAGACGTGGGTGCGGCATGAATCGTCAGCGAGGACGTGCTCTCTGTTTCCGCAAACGCTCCGTCGCTGACCGTGATCCCTGACGGCGCCGCCAAGAGTGCGGTGCTAAGTGCGCTCGTAAAACCCGAAGAGCGGGTGACTGAGAGCGCAATGCTCGTGCTGTCAGCCTGCCGCACGTTGACTGATGTGGGAGCGGACAACGAAAAACTCGGTACCTCTGCAACCGTGAGCTCCAGGGTTGTTTCCCTGCTTCCCTCGATCCCTGCTGCGACGCCTTCGAGCCTAATGGTGCTTGTTCCGATACTGGCCGTTCCTTCGGCAGAGAGCGTCAACGTGCCCCGGTCGATAACCGGCGAAATCACCAGCTCAGTGGCCGTCACACCGCTCGGTAGGTCGCGTGCGTTGATGGTGACGCCTCCAGTCCAGGACGCACTGCGGGTAAGCACGACTTCCAGCGCAAGTGTGGTCGTGCGCGCGAGGGTCGCGGAGGCGGAGGTTGTCATGCTGAAGGTTGGGGGCGGGAAGTGCGCATACGCGACCGTCACAACCCGGCTGATCCCGCCACCCTCGGCGTGAATCGAAAAGGTGCCCTGGTACGTCTCCGTCACAAGGTCTCCGCTAATTGGAATCACCGCGGTGTTCGTAGCGGGTGTCATGACAATACCGCTGGCTTGAAGTGTGGCCGGCAGATCAGGAAACGTGATCGTGATGTCGCTCGCAAAACCAGCAACACGCGTCACCGTTAGCTCGATTTGGGCCTGCGTTGAGAGGTGCACTGGGTTCGTGGCCATCAAGGAAAAGTCCGGTACTGGCATTTCGGGCGAGGGTTCGTTGCTGGGCTCGTCATCACTTGGCGGTGCGTCCCCTGTTGTTGGGGCATCACTCTCGGTCGCGTTCTGCGGAGGAGACGAAACCGTTTGCGAGAGACAGGCGCT
>JBIKMD010000868.1:0-3165 GCA_044359465.1 Myxococcota bacterium | reverse complement strand
TCTTCATCCTGCACCCGCTCCCAGTGCGGCCCACAGGCGGTCGTCGTGATTGGGACGTTTTGCCGCACTAGAAGCGAGACGTCCAAGTTCTTCGCAGCACTGAGCGGCTACGAGCGGCGAACAGCAATGTGCGTGCGTGCGGGCTCTGTTCTCTTTCGGAGCAACGCAGGCCAACCCGCGTGCGTGCGTGTTTCATCTCGCATCCACAAAGGTCCAATTGCTCGCGGCCCGTGGAGTCCAATCATCCGCGCTGTTTGAAAACGTCGATTTCCACCGCGAGGCCGGCTGCGTAGACGCCGGCGTCCTTTTGGCCGGCACGTGCCAGTGCCGCTTGCCACTCGGCCCGAGGGATGTGCGCAATGAGCTCCGCGAGGCGCGTTGGTCCATCGCCGAGGATCACGCCAAAGCGCACAGCGGCTTCGTTCTCAATGAGCTCACCTTCAGCGAGCAAACGTTGGGCCTCGTCCTCGGAGAGGCGAAAACGGACGTCGTTCCGTGCAATACGAATGTTCACGGCAGGGCCTCGAACTCGGCGGGTGTGTTGATGTTGCGGCGTTCTTCTTCGCTGCCAATGTCAATCGCTCGCGCTCCAATTGCGCGTAGCGAGTGGTTCGTTTGCGCTCGAATGGCGTCGCGCATGGTCGCGGGAAGCAGCAGTGGCAGCGGACCTGGCGCGAGCGTCGTTGGCTCTGTGCAGTCAAATAGCGCGCGTAGCGTGGCAACGCTGAGCAACGGCATGTCCACCGGACAAAACAATAGGACCGCATCGTCGCTTGCCGCATCAAGACAAGCGAGAACGCCACCGAGTGGGCCAATCGCTACGGTGTCTTTGATTCCGTCTTTGCCACTGATCCAAACAGTGTCTGCTCCGCTTCGCTCGAGCAACTCGGTCATGTGCTCGCGCAGCGTTTTGCCGTGGTAGATGAGGGACGCTTTGTCTTTGCCCATCCGCGACGATTGGCCGCCAGCGAGCACGACACCGATCTTTTTCACGCTGCACCAAAGGGTTGTAGCGCATAGACATCGACCAGCGTTCCAGCCTCCACCACGTCCCTCGCTTCTTCCAGCACGGCCCAGGCGTTGGCGCTGACCAGCGGACGCACGAGATGCGACCCTTGGCCTGGGGTGACGCGCACACTGGTGTGATCACTGTGAGCCTTGAAGAAACAACGCAGCCCCGATGGCTTCTTCGTCGCGTCGCTGAGGGGAAGCCTGCGCGGTGTTTCGTCTTCTAGCCCGAGCATGCGCGCGAGGGCTGCCCAAACTAAAAACCGAAAGGCCACGACCGTAGAGATAGGATTGCCAGGTAAGGCGAAAATGATCTTGCCGCCAAGCTCGGCAAAAACCACCGGTTTTGCAGGTCTAATGGCGAGCTTGCGAAAATGCGTGTGCGCGCCAAGACGCGTGAGTGACGCTGGAATGAAATCGTGTACGCCCATAGACACAGCACCGGTGCTGATCACCACGTCGTTCTGCTCGAGCGCCGCTTTGACCGTCGTTTCGAAGACCGCTGCGTCATCGCGCACAATGGGGAACACGCTTGCAATACAGCCGGCGCCCTCGAGCGCGCTTTGCAGGTAGATGGCGCTCGAGCTCCAAATGGACGCTGGGTTGTGCAGCGCGGCGCCGGGAGGCTCTAGCTCGAGACCCGTTGGAATCACTGCAACCCGTGGTCGCACGGCGACTGACACAACACCGCTGCCGGTTTGCGCGATGGCCAGCAAGTGTTCAGGCGACAGGCGCGTTCCTTTTGCGACGACGCTCTCGCCTTGACGATAGTCCTCACCTGCGGCTCTCACGTTGTTTCGGGCCGCGACTGCCGGCGTTTGCACAAAGCCATCTTGTTTGATGACGTCTTCTACTTTGACGACAGCATCTGCACCTGGCGGCAGCGGCGCGCCGGTCATGATTTCCACAGCGCGTTCTTCGCTGACTGAGTGCGCCAAGGCGGCCTCGCCGGCGACTAACTGCGAGCCGATGGCGAAACGGCCCGGGGTGGCAGCCGCACGCACGGCGAAACCGTCCATCGCCGAGTTGGCGAATCTTGGAACATCGCTGAGGCTCGTCACATCGTTTGCTAGGACTCGCGCCAGCGCGTCTCCGAGCGGGACCTCTTCGCTCGGCAGCGCACGTGCAGCGGCGCGAACGATCGCGAGGGCCTCTGCAAAGGGCGTTTGTGCGCTCACGCCGGTAGACCGCTCCAGTCGCGATCATTCTTGGGGCCAGCGGCCTTCTCAACGTCCACAAGAATACCCGTCAGATGCACCATGCCTGTGATGCGTTCGATGCCCTCTGGGCCGTCGGCAGCAAGAATGTTCACGTTCACGCCGCGCGTTTGGCTCATGACAGTGGTGTGCGTTGCTTGATGCCCCCAGCCATGGGGCAAGGCCACCGTGCCAGGCATCAGGTCCCCGAGTAGTTTCATGGGCAGACGCACGGTGGCGGTACGCGAACGCACATCGACCATCTCTCCGTCTGCGAGTCCGCGTTGCTTCGCGTCGAGCGGGTGCATGTAGAGATGGTTCGTGCCGTGCGCTGCGAACTCGGGGATGTTGTGCGTCCATGAGTTGTGCGTCATCACGTGCCGTTTGCTGATCAACTTGAGGCGCGTGGCGTTCTCTTTCTCTGCTGCAAAATCAGTGTCGAGCTTCTTTGCCTGCGCGAGCAGCTGCGGCGGCGCTAAGTGCACGCGCTTGTCGTCTGTGACCACACGGTCATCGAAGAACGAGCCCGATTCGTGACCTGGCCGCAGCTTGCCGTGTTTGTAACGGAGGAGCTGCTTGAACGGGAGCTGACCCGTGAGACGCAACAGAAAGTCGAGCATGCCTTCTTGGGGCAAGGTCGGTTTGAGCAAACGCTCCATCATCCACTGAAACACGCGTGAACCGAACAGTGGCGTTTTCGCGGCCTGCGCAATGCGTGTGTAGATGGTCGCTTCGTCGAGCTGTTCACCTTCGGGTTGCACCACCGCTTTGGTGGCTTGCAGATACGGTTTGGCTTGTAGCCCGAGCATGAGCGGAAAGATGAATGGAAGATCTGGGCGCTCGAGTGGCGACGTGCAGGGCAGCACGTAGTGCGCCATGGAGGCGGTCTCGCTCATTTGAATGTCGAGACACACGAGTAGCTCTAGCTCTGCGAACGCCGCCTTCAAACGGTTGCTGTTGG
>JBIKMD010000867.1:0-3166 GCA_044359465.1 Myxococcota bacterium | reverse complement strand
GCCGGCTCGACCGTGACGCTGCGCACCGAGCGGCGTGACGCCGAGCTGCGCTTCAGCATCGTTGGCTACCGCATCTTCGATCGCGACTTCGACCGCGACTTCATGCCGTCACCGCAAGGAAAGGGCGCAGCGCTCGCGCCTTATCTGGCCAAGCGCTTGGTCGAGGCACAAGGCGGCCGTATTTGCGCCGCGCGCGAGCTCGAGGAAGGCGGCGCGTTTTGGTTCTCACTGCCGGCGATCGAAGCTGGGCAAATGGAGCTCGTATGAACAACCCACGGCACATCCTCTTGGCAGACGATGATCTCGAGCTGCTCGAGGCGCTGGCCTCGGCGATTGAGCAAACCGGGGCGAAGGTGACCCGGATCGACAATGGCGCGGATCTCGTGGCGGCGATCGCCGAAGGCGAGCCCATCGATCTCATCATCACCGACGTGGCGATGCCGTGGATGAGCGGGCTGCAAGTGTCGCTGGCGACGCGGCACGCTGGAATCGACACACCCATCGTGCTCATGACCGCGCTGCGCGACAGCAGGATGCAAAGCCAGATCGACGCGCTCGGAGGGCGTGTCGTCCTGTTGCGAAAGCCCTTCGCGCTCGACAATCTGCTGGCGACGGTGCGCGCCTATCTCGCGTGAAACAACGCTCGCACGGTGCACGTAGTCACGTTGCAGTAACGGCCTGGCACCAGGTGGTTGCGTTCTTCATTGCGACGAGCTCTGGCACGAGTAGTGAAATGGGGGAGCTCAGGAGGCACCTACAACGGCATCTTGGGCCAGGCGTACTGCAAGAAGTACGGCGTCAGCGTGAAGGATTACGATCGCGGCATGATGGAGCTGTGTCGCACGCGGCGCTTGCACGGCTCACTGAATCCCAAAGCCTTCATCCAAGAGACGCTCGAAGCCGAAGCCAAGCGCCTCAAGTTCGATGATGTGTCTGCGTTTTGGGGATCACGCCTCAACCCGTTCATCAGCTGGCCCGCGCGCATTCGTTCGGTCGTCACGCCCGCAGATGGTGCGTCGGCGATCTTGCTCACGCGCAGCGACCTCGCCAAGAATGCGAAGAACGCACCGGTGAGCTTGATGGGTTACGGCAGCGCCGTTTCCGACTTGCCGTGGTACGCGGACGATCCCACTGACTGGAAGGTCGATCGCCTGGCCGTCGAGCGCGCGTATGCGATGGCCGGCATCAGCGGCGAAGACATCAACTATCTGCACACGCATGATTGCTCGTTCATCATGAGCCTGTGCACGGCGGAAGCCACCGGCTACTTGAAGCCCGGCTCTGACACGTACGAAGCCGTCAAACAGATCCGCGGTCAGGCAGGGAAACGGCAAATGCCGAAGCGCCCAAAAATCGCCGTCGTTGGCACCCAAGGTTACGCCATCATCAGCACCATGCTCGTCTTGAAAGGAAACTGACATGAACGAATCCATCATCAAACGTCACTACGATGCACTGAAGACCGGCAAGCTCCGCGCGCACAAGTGCAAGAGCTGCAGCCACGTCACTTTTCCAATGACGATGGACCGCATTCCGTACGAGCTCCAGCGTGGATCCGTAGACATCGACCTAACCTAGCTTCCGATCGAAGATCGCGCGGCATTAACGCGCGCGCTTGGGAAAGATTCTGCGTTCCACAATAGGGACGAAAGGCACGTCCTTTCGTAAGCCCACCTGTTTCAGCTGTTGGGCTCCCAGCGTCGTCATCATGACGCCACCAGCTTTGCGTGCTGCATAGCGTAGCCTTTCCGGGCGATGTCAGGCCTCAACCGTGCGGCCTCCTCCAGCGTCAATCCGGCGGGGCTTTTGTTGTCGTCTGTCAGGACCACAACACGATCGCGCCCAGCACGTTTTGCGCGGTAAAGCGCGTCGTCTGCGGCGCCGAGGAGCTCCTCTTCCTGCAGCAACGACGCGTCGATCTGCGCGACCCCCACGCAAATCGAAACGGGCACGCTCCAGGTCTTTGTCTTCTGCTTCAACGATGTGTTGATGCGCTTCGCGACTGAAGCGGCCGCGTCGAGCGAGTGGTCCAAAAGCAAGACGGCGAACTCGTCTCCGCCAACACGTGCCGACACATCCGTCGCGCGGACGCATTCCCGAATGGTGTCTGCCACGAGCTTCAGCGCACGGTCGCCCCCTGCGTGGCCAAGGGTGTCGTTGATCGACTTCATTTGATCCAGATCGAGCGCCAGAATCGCCCCACGCGTTCCGTAGCGTGCGCGGCGTCGCATGGCGTCGCTCAATCGCGTCTTCAGATATCGCCGGTTGAAGAGCCCTGTCAGCGGGTCGGTGATGGCAGAGAGCTTCGCGGTCTTGATAGCGTGTCCGAGCCATGCACCAACTGCCGCGTGGAGCACGACTCCCGCTATCACGCTGGGCAAGAAGATGCCGCCGGCAAGCCCCGTGGCGAGCGCGGCAAATGCGCCGCCAAACACAGCTCCTGCCGTTGCAACACCAAGTGTGCGCGGCAAGAGCCGACTGCCCACGCCCGAATCAGCCCGCCTGTTCGTCATCATAGTCGCCTCCACGGTCGAGACGCGGCCTAGCGGCGATCTTCACGAGCTGCCGAGCGGCGCGCTTTGCCATTCTTCGTTCTGTGCGACGATCCCGACGCCGTTCCTCGAATTCCGGGGCATCGAGCTCGAAGCTGTCCTCGTTTGCCGAGTCTTGGTGCATTCGCATTTCCATCGAAACAGTTTTGAGTTCGTTCATTATTCCTCTCCTAGTGCGATGAATCGGCTGCCCTCGCGATCGACGACGCGTAGCAGGGCGCCTTTCTTTTTCGCCCCGCTGCCAAGGAGCTTCTTGGCGTCCGAGGCATTCCTCACAACGTTACGATCAATCTCCGTGATGACCATTCCAGGACGGAGGCCGGCTTGAGTTGCTATAGAACCCGGCGTCACCTGGATGATGACGGCACCTGTCACTTTTTCGGGGATCCCGAATTGCCGCTTCACGTCTGGTGACGCGTCCGCGAGCTCTAGACCAATGTCGATGTTTTGCGGTCCCCAACTAGCGAGCGCCTCTGTCTGTTCGCCAACCTGCGCCGTTAGCTTCCTGCTATTTCCGCTCCGCACCACCTCGAGCTCGATCTTCGTTCCCGGTGCGAGCTGCGCGATGCGATTGCGAAAAGCCGAAACTTCCCGGACTTCCTTGCCATCGAGCG
>JBIKMD010000866.1:0-3168 GCA_044359465.1 Myxococcota bacterium | reverse complement strand
CAGAGAACACCATGGTGCCGTTAGCCGTGTCACCGAGCACACGCGCGGCAACAGGAATGTCTCCAGCTTTGCGCACGAGAATGGAGGCGTTCGCAGAGGCGAGCACGTTGCGATACCTGACCGTGATGGTGGAGCCAGACACCGTTGCCGTCACTTGCGGCGGACCCGCTTTGCCTACGCGAATGCGCTCGCTCACATCACCAAAAGCCGTGTGGATTTCGTAGAGACCGACCGGCAAGTGATTGAACGTGGCCTGACCCATATTGTGCGTGCTCACGTTACTCACGTCGTAGCGAATGGCCTCAGAGACGGGCAAACCTGCGGCGACGACGAAGAGCTCCAACCCGCCCTGGGTGGTGCGCACGCTCAAATGATCGGTATAGCTACCGTTGGCCCCCTCGGCGATGATCGTTTTTGGCAGCATGATGCGGGTGGTTTTGGGCTCACGATACGGCGTGCACGCTGGCAAGTAGTCGCCAGTGACAATCGTATACTGCTCACCAATGCGGCAACCGCGGCTCCACATCTTCAAGTAGTCTTCAGCGGCACCAAACGCTGGCGCAATGTTCTCGAAGCTGACGCCCACGTTGCGCATGTCTTGGAACATGTCTGGGTAGAGACCAATGTGTTTGAGACCATCGACGTTGTAGTCCCAATTACTGTCGCCACCGGTGGTCGGCATGCCCTCGAATTTTTTCATCGGGCGCATTTGGTTCATGAACTTGTACCCTGAGCCTTTGCGATCCGGCTCGCCGGGATAACCGATGTTATTGAATGCCACCGCTTCGCCGCGGCTTTGATCACGCATGGCATGATCTTCACGCAGCTGCCCCGCGTCACGCGCCGTGACCAGCATGTTGTTTTGGTGTTTCCCATCGCCGTCATAGGCCGGCGACGAGGTGCCACCGAGCAGTGTTCCTTTGTTCTCGTAGTCCTCGTACCAAACCCCGTTGAAGCCGCGCACTTGGGCTTCGAGCATTTGGTAGCTTGGACAGTCTTGTCGCTGCTGCGCCACGGGCAGAAGCGAGTTGAAGGTACAATCGGGCGCATTGGGATGACGAACATGATTGACGAAGTCACGCGGCCATCCAGCAAGGCGAGGATTCGCCAGCGGGGTCGACACATAAGATGTCATCGTGTGCGGCGCCCAGTTCCGGAGGTTGCACGCTGCGCCGCCTTCGGACTCGAAGGGATTGCGCGCAATACACATGCTATTGCCGTTCTCTATCTCGCGAAATACGATTTCCGTTCCGGCCCCGGCGTCAAAACTCCACGGATCGCTCGGGAGCTCACGCGTATAGTTGAGGGGATCATAGGGGTTGGGGGTGCAGCCTGGTCCGGTTGCATCAGGGACAGCCGAGTAGCCGAACGGGCACTGAAACTCGGCTTCCGTCTTGGTCATGTCTGCCACCTGAAGCGCATGCCCTTCCACGTCATGATATGCGCGAAACGGTAGATTGCTCGGCGGCGTGTAACCAGACTGCATGAGGTTAGTGGGTGCTTTCATGATGCGGCACGCGCGTGCATCCGCGTTGGTCGTGCCGTAGCGCGAAGACAGCGGCACGGTTGCGCCGTTCATGTCCGTCGATGGAGTCACATTGCGGCCACCCATCATCTTGAGCATGAGCAAATAACGCGTCGCAAAGGATTTCGAGCTGAAATCACAATCGTTCGGGACCTCGAGCTCACTCTCGAGCGCATAGTCGCCGCTTGGCCCATGTTCGATGGTGGTTTGGTCAACAAGGAATGCGCTCACCGCCTCTGGATCGACCATCCCTGCGCCCGCTGCAGCCATCGGGGTGATCGCTCCGCCGGTGGCACGCGCGTATTCGATCTCACGCTGGGTCCGCATGGTCTCATCGGTAAAGCCGTAGGCCCCCGCATCGCGCAGCTCACGCGCAAGAGGAGAAGCGCGGTCGAAGGTGCGCAGACCCGTGTGCTCACCCGTCAACGGGTAGGCAAGCGCCCCTGCAGATTGCCCAGTATTCATGACTGCGTACGCGCCCACGTTCGCGGCAACATCGTAGGCGCCAATTCTAGTTTTTTCCGAAAAATGATCGAGCGAGATGATCATACCGTGGCTCATGGCGCGGCGGAGGAACGCATCGCCTGAGTCGAGCAAACCGCGGACGTTCATGTGTCCGTTCTGGCTTTGATTGAGACCCACGCCGGTTGATTCGCCTTGCAGCTCGGGCGTGCCCACGTTGCGATTGATGTTTTCGAAGGTCTGCTGCCCCAAGGTGGTGTACGACTCGAGCCGAGAAACGCGCGCAAGATTGGGTGAGTGAGGAAAAGGGATTTCTGTCTTGCCAAGCGAACCGACCTGCTCGGGAACCAACAAGCCATCGAGCCCGCAGGAGTTCGAAGTGTTGGTCCAATTAGAGAACTTCCACAGAAGATTGGGGTTCACTCTTGCAGGCGCAGGAAAGTTGAGAGGCGTGTCATCGTAGATGTACATGCCATCACCCCGCTGGAAGCTCGTGTTGCCACTCGAAAGCTGCGTCTTCAGCGTGGACATACCAACATTGTAAGTGATCACATCGCCCGGATACGCAGGGTTCGACACCCAGTGATCTGGGCTGAGAGGAATCGTCTGCACGTCCATGTAGTGCAGGTCTTTAAGAGCGACGCCGAGCTTGTCGTCCATTAGGCGCAAACGATCACGTTCGTAGCCCGTAAGGTCTGCACCAAGGATCGGCTCAAAGGCGCCTGCTCGGCCCGGGTTCGGGAGTGTTCCTGACGCATCGGCAGGCTCAAAGGGGCTCGGAATTTTGACCGCATTCGCGAGCTGGTACTTGTCATTGAAGAGCCCCGCGCCGCCGAACGCGTTGTCTATACCGTGCACCATGGTGACCTTGCGAATACCCATGTTCCAAAGACGATCGACATTGTCCTCGATGGTGATACACGCGGGCCCGTACAGGGGATGCGCCGGGCAGAGCGAATCGAGCTGATCCACTTCCGAACCCAGAATGATCGCAACCTTGCCGGAATCGATGATCTCGGCAGCGTCATTTGGATTGTAGGCAATAGCAGCAAAGTCATAGAGCGCGCCTTTGTTCCAACGTGGGTCACCTGGCGGCGCAGTGAGGCGCTTCATGCCATCCACAAAGGCGTCTACCACTTGCCAATCTTCGGAGCCTTCCAAAGAGTTTGGATCGCTCGGGG
>JBIKMD010000865.1:0-3170 GCA_044359465.1 Myxococcota bacterium | reverse complement strand
ACTACCAACCAGACAACGCCATGGTGATCGTGGCGGGCCGTTTCGATGAGAAGAAGGCGCTCGCGCTCATTGAAGACAGCTTTGGCAAAATCCCCAAACCGTCGCGTGTGCTCTACAAGACCTACACACGTGAGCCTGCGCAAGACGGCGAGCGCTCGGTGACACTCCGCCGAACGGGAGACGTGCAAAAAGCTATCGTCGCGTATCACGTCCCGGCCGGCTGGCATGCGGACTTTGCGCCTGTAGACGTGCTCTCGCTCGTGCTCGGCTCTTCGCCGTCTGGCCGCTTGTACAAAGCCCTCGTCGAGACCAAAAAAGCGACGAGCGTGGGTGGGTTCGATTTTCAATTAAAAGAGCCGGGTGTGGTGTTGTTCGTCGCCGAGGCGCGCAAAGATCAGCCTATTGAAGCCACCAGCGAGTTGCTGATCAAGACGGTTGAAAGCAGCAAAGGCTTCACGGCCGAAGAAGTCGAGCGGGCCAAGACTGAGTTGCTCAAGAGCATCGACCAGACCCGCAACGTGACGGAGCGGTTGGCGCTGCAGCTTTCCGAGTGGGCGGCCATGGGCGATTGGCGCTTGTACTTCATTCAGCGAGACCGCATTCGCGCAGTGACTGTCGCCGATGTCGAACGCGTGAAGAACACCTATCTGCTTGCGTCGAATCGTACGAGCGGTGTGTTCATTCCGACGGAGAAGCCGACGCGCGCAGAGATTCCAGAAGCAGAGAATGTCGAAGCGCTCGTGAAAGGGTACAAGGGCGAAGCCGCGGTAGCAGCGGGCGAGGTCTTCGACGCCTCGCCAGCGAACATCGACAAGCGTACGGTGCGTACGATCGGCCCGGGGGGCCTCAAGCTTGCGTTGCTCCAAAAGAAGACCCGCGCGGAGATCGTGGTGCTCTCGCTGAGCATGCGTCTTGGCAGCGAGAAGACGCTGATGAATAAAGACATGGCGGGTTCGCTCGTTCCCCCCATGCTGCTCCGCGGCACCAAAAAGCACACCCGTGAGCAGATCAAGGACACATTCGATCGGCTCAACGCCCAAGTGAACGTAGGCGGCGACGCCACGCGCTGCACGGTGAGCGTGGAGGTGGAAAGAAAGAACCTTGCGGCTACACTCGAGTTGCTGACGGAAGTGCTGAGAGATCCTAACTTCGACGCCAAAGAATTCGACGTGCTGGTCAAGGCGCAGCTCGCGTCGTTTGAAGACGCACGCAAACAGCCGCAAGCGATCGCCAGCAACGCGTTCGCCAAGCACCTGAGCCCATGGCCCAAAGGGCATCCTTTGTACGCGATGGACGCCGATGAGGCGATCGCGCAGTTGCAGAAGGCCAAGGTGGACGCTTCCGCTGCATTCTACAAGACGTTCTATGGCAACGAGCGTGTCGATCTGGCCGTGGTTGGCGACTTCGACGAGGCTGTTGTCAAAACGTTTGCCCAGCGCACCTTTGACACTTGGGCAGCCAAGACGAAGTGGGAGCGCATCAAGACGCCGTTCAACAAAGTCGCCGCGGTCTCGCTCAAGTTGCAGGCGGACGATAAGGCCAACGCGATGTTCCTCGCCGGTACGACGCTCGAACTCAAAGACTCGGATCCTGACTATCCCGCGCTGGCTCTAGGCAACTACATCTTTGGCGGCGGTTTTCTGAACTCGCGTATCGCCACGCGGATGCGACAAAAAGACGGCGCGAGTTATGGCGCTGGTACATCCCTGCGCGGTGGTGTGCTCGATGCCAACGGATCGTTCACTGTCTACGCCATTCACGCGCCGCAGAATCTGCAGAAAATCGAGCTGGGTTTGAAAGAAGAGCTCGAGCGGATTTTAAAGGACGGCGTGACACCCGAGGAGCTCGCAGCGGCGAAGGCTGGTCTCATCGAGTCGCGTGCGGTGTCGCGTTCGCAAGATGCGCAGCTCGCTGGAATGCTCGCGAATTACTCGTATGTGGATCGCAATTTCGCTTACGACGCAGATTTGGAAGCCAAAATCAAAGCGCTCGATCAAAAGGCCGTGCTTGCGGCGCTCAAAAAGTACCTCTCTTATGAAGCGCTGACCACTGTTCGCGCTGGCGACTTTGCCAAAGCTGCGGCTGCAGCCGAGACCGGGCCGGCCGGCCAGAAGTCTGCACCTTGAAACAACAAGACGGGCGCGTCACGCGCGCGCGAGCGCTCAGGCAGCAACGCAAGCAGCACATACTCGAGACTGCGCGCGTGCTCTTTGGAAAAAAAGGCTACGATGCCGTCTCCATCGACGACATCATTGCGGCCTGCGACATCGCGCGTGCGACGTTTTACGCACACTTCGAGACCAAACGTGCGTTGTTTGGAGAGCTGCTCGATCTCTTGATTCAGGATCTCAAAAACGCTTTTACGCCGGTTGAGATCAATTCGAGCGTCTCACATCTCGATCAAATGGTGCTCAACGTGGAGCGCCTCGTGCTCGTATTGCAGAAAAACAGCGATCTCGTTCGTGTGGTTGTGTTTGGCGAAGGTGGCGCGGACCCGGAGCTCCAAGAACGTGTGCGCGCTTTTCATGCCCACGCCCGTGCCATGATTCGCCGTGCTCTCGTCGCGGGCACCAAGCTCGGGCTCCTGCGCGCCAATCTTGATATCGACATTGCCGCGAGCGCTGCGCTCGGCGCCATGAAAGAAACGATTGCGACTGAGCTGATTCCGTCGTCCAATGCTGCCGAACGCAAACGCATCGCGCGCGAGATGCTCGAATACAATCTCTTTGGCTTGCTGCGCCGCTAAGCGCTCAGCGGGACGGGAACCACTCCGCTATGAGCTCCGCTACGCGTTTTGGCGCCTCTAGCGGAGGGTAGTGCCCAATATCGTGCATCTCAACGAGGCGCAGCGGGCGGATGTTTTGTTTGAGCCGCTCGGTGACGTGCGCACCGCTGATGGGATCGAGCATGCCCCACAAAAATTGCTTCGGGATGGCGTTGCTTTCGAGCGCGGTGCGCCAGCGGTCCGCGTTCGCACGGCGATCCGCAATGTAGTGGATCAGCTTGTCATAGATGCGATGCCCATTTCGTCTAGTGACGATGGTCCAGTGCTCGTGCAGCGCGTCCGCGCTGAGTTGGTGTTCAGGAGAGAAGATCTTGCGCAGGCTCTTTTCGAACGTTCGTTCGCTCGCAAGCCAAGTGGTGAGCAGACCGAGCAGCGGCGTCGCAAG
>JBIKMD010000044.1:0-11110 GCA_044359465.1 Myxococcota bacterium | reverse complement strand
TCGCCGAGAAGCTCAGCGCCGACGAGGTGAAAGATCTTGGCTCGCAGTTACCACGCGAGATCCGCCGGTTCCTTACGCTCTCGACCAACAACCAGCAGGGCTTTCACCTTGCCGAGTTTTTCTCTCGCGTCGCTGAGAGGGAGTGCCGCCCCATCTCTGAGGCCACGTATCACGCGCGCGTTGTGATCGAAGTACTCACCGAAGCCGTTTCCGCGGGGGAGATCGGCGATGTGCGCCGCCAGCTTCCTGCCGACTTTGCGCCCTTGTTCGACGCTGGCAGCACTGGTCCGCTTTTCGGTTGAGCACTTTGGTCCGCTCAGATCGCTGCGCAAGCGCACCAGTCGGTGACGCCGAGAGCCGTGCAAGTCACCGCTTCGTAACACTGAGACGGATCTTGTGCGAATCGGCGCCGTGGCACCGACGTTGCACTCCCTGCGGCAACATCTACGGTCGGAGGGGTCATGCAATTTCACATCTTGTCGTTCGAAGGGCCGGACGCTTACGCTCGCGCAGGCGGTATCGCGAGCCGTATCACCGGCCTCGCCGAGGCGCTCGCGACTGCCGAGCTAGAGACCCATCTGTGGTTCGTCGGTGATCCAGCGCTGATGGGGCACGAAGAACGTGCCGGCGTACAGTTGCACCGGTGGTGTCAGTGGCTGAGCCGGCATCATCCGCGTGGCGTCTACGAGGCTGAGGACAACAAAGCCCGCGAATATGCTTCGTCGCTGCCTCCGTATTTGCTCCGGACCTCACTCGGCATGGCGTTGTCGCGAGGGGATCGCGCGGTCGTTCTGGCCGAGGAATGGCACACAATCGACGCCGTGTTGCATCTCGATGCGCTCCTGCGCTCGGCAAAACGGCGGGACCAGGTAACGATCTTTTGGAACGCCAACAACACCTTCGGCTTCGAGCGCGTCGATTGGAAACGCCTTGCGCAGGCGGCCACCATCACGACCGTCAGCCGGTACATGAAGCAAATCCTTCGTCAGTATGGCGTCGACGCAGTCGTCATTCCGAACGGCCTCGAACCGAGCGCGTTCGACCCATCGAACGAAGAGGCACGCAGCGCGCTTCGGGATGCCACTGCAAATCGGCCGTTGCTAACGAAAGTCGCACGCTTTGATCCGGATAAACGCTGGCTCGCAACGATTGAGATCATGAGCGAGCTCAAGAAAGAGGGTCGTCGGCCGTTGCTCGTCGCGCGTGGCGGCATCGAAGCACATGGGCAAGAGGTGCTGAAGGCAGCCACCGCCGCAGGTCTCCGTGTCGTCGATCGAACGATTGCGAAAAAGGGACCGGCTGGGCTCGTCGATGCAGTGACCGATGTTGCAAGTGCCGACATCGTCAATATCGTGTCTGCGATCGATCCCGAGGCGCGCAAGGTGCTCTTCGCCGAAGCGGACTGCGTCCTTGCAAACAGCGGCCACGAGCCGTTCGGCTTGGTCGGCCTCGAAGCGATGGCGGCGTCGGGACTCGCGTGCACTGGTTGTTCTGGCGAAGACTATGCGATTGCTGGACGTAACGCGCTCGTGCTGCAGACCGCGAACCCTCGCGAGTTCGTGAGCCACTTCGCTCGCCTGCGCGACGCGCCTCACGCGGCGACCGAGATGCGACGCGCCGGACGCGCGACGGCAGAAACCTACGCGTGGCCAGAGATCATCGCTCGCAATATTTTCCCTCAGCTCGACATTCTGCAGGGCTTTCCGTAATCCCGATTCGCTCGACCTGCCGCGGGCAGGTTGTTCGCCTCACACTATTTTCTCCACATCGATCCGACGTGACGGTTTGTCGCAGGGCGAAACTCGCTCGGGCCAAGCCCGCTACCGACTCGATACGTGAAGTTACCAAGACGTGACGCTGGATCGCGCGCGCTCGGCGCAGCTGCGATTTCAGCGCGCGAAAGTTGCTGGCACGGATCTTGGAGAAAGGCCCAGACAAGAACAGCGATCGGCACGCTTCAATGTCTGACAGCGTTTGCTCGGCTCGCAAAACATGGAGTCTGTCATGGTCGATATCATCCGTCGCAAATCAGAAACCGCCGCGCCCTCCTTCTTCAACGATTGGGAACCGTTTAGCGGGTTGCGCAATATGCTGCGTTGGAGCAACGCCGGCTTCGATCCATTCCGCGAGATGCTCCCGGTGTTCGAGGCCGCGTCACAGATCCCTTCGTACGTGCCGGCGTTCGAGGTGAAGGAAACGAAGGAAGGCTACGTCTTCAAGGCGGATGTTCCCGGCGTCAAGGAAGAAGATGTCAAGGTGAGCCTCGCTGGTAATCGGCTCACGATCACCGGCAAGCGCGAGGAAGAGAAGAAGCAGCAGGACGAAACATACTACTGCTACGAGCGGAGCTACGGAACGTTCAGTCGCGCCTTCACGTTGCCTGACGGAAGCGACGGCGACAAGATCAACGCAGAGCTGAAGAACGGTCAGCTGTCGATCACTGTGCCGAAAAAGACCGCGCAGCTCGCCAAAGAGGTCAAGATCAACGGCGGCAACAAGTAGTCACCCTTTGCGGCAAGCAGGGGTCCGATCCTCCTGCTCGCCGCCGATCCCATCGCAGCGGAGAACGCCATGACAACGATCTATTCACTTCAGAAGAAACTGCTCGGGCGCGCACTTGCGGCCGAGCATATCGCTATTGACGCGCTCCTTGGCGAGCTTCGCGATGCGGTTGATGCGGGCGACTGGCGCATTGTCGATGCTCAATGGAGCGGACTTGAGGCGAGGCTCGATGCGCACCTTCATTTCGAAGAAAAGATCGTGCTCCCGCGTTTCGCCGCGGTGGGTGCGCAAGAGAAGAAGGAGACGGATGCGCTCCTGACCGAACACGCTCAGATACGCGAGCAGCTCGAACAGCTCGGGCTCCAGATCGAGCTCCAGCACGCGTCTGCACTGTGGTTGGTGGGCGAGTTCATCCAGCACCTTCGGGACCACGCTCGGCGCGAAGATAACCTGCTCTATCCCTGGCTTGATGCCATCACCGAAGACGCGCGCGTCGAGACGAACCCGTGATTCACATCAACCGTGCGCGGTTGGACCACCCGAGGATCTGCACATGAAACTACCGTTCGCGATCATTCTTCCGGTACTTCTTCTTTTCAGTCTGCAAGCGCAGGCGGCGGACTTCCGCACGGGCGAGCGCGTGGAGATTCCTCGTGGCGTTACAATCGACGAAGACCTGTACGTCGCCGCCAGCACAGTAGAGATAAATGGTACGGTAAATGGCGACGTCGTGGCGGTCGGAAATCAGGTCACGATCACGGGCGAGATCCAAGGTGCGTTGATCGCCGCAGGCTCGCGCGTGTTGATCGATGGTCACATCGAGCGTTCGGCGCGTGTCGCGGGCAACGATGTTCAATTCGGTCCACAAAGCCGCATCGATCGAGACGCCATCGCTGCGGGGCAGTCGGTGACGCTCGCAGGGACGCTTGCCCGCGACGGAGTCTTTGCGGGCAGTCAAGTGAACATCGTCGGACAGATCGGCCGCAGGTCGATCGCCGCTGTAGACCAGCTGTGGGTGGCGGATACAGCACGCATGGGCCAGCTAAAATACTACAGCCCGAACTTTGCGACGATCGGACCAGCCGCGAAGATCGAAGCCATTGAACGGCAAGCGATCGAGCAGCGACCGCGCAGCGCCTTTGCCGTTGGTTGGATTGCCGCGGCGATCGCAGCCTTCGTCATGGGTGTGGTGTTGATTCGTTTCGGCGGTCCCCCTGCGCGGTTGCCCGCAAACAGCCTTCGGACACGTCCCGGCGCGAGCGCCGGTTATGGCGTGCTGCTGCTGGCCGCAGTACCGCCGCTCGCTCTCTTGGCAATGATCACCGTCGTTGCGTTGCCGGTTGGTATTCTTGCGCTCGTGTTGCTGGCGTTCGGTTGTTACGTTGGTTACCTGACGAGCGCTTTTGCTGGCGGGGAATGGGTGTTGACGCGCTTGCGCAAAGGGGCCGCGCCATCGCCATACGCATCTCTTGCTCTCGGCTTGGTGCTCTTCGCCGTGCTCGGACGCATGCCTGTGCTCGGTGGTTTGCTCGGGTTTGTCGCGGTTGTCTTGGGGCTTGGATCGCAGTGGCTCTCGATCCGCGGGTCCAAATGGTACGACCGAAACTTTCGCCAACGCCCCACGCAGAGTGCTTCGCAACCGCCTATGGCGACGCCACGTCCGATCTAAGCCGAACGTCTCACACACGAGATCAGGGTGCTTTTCGAATCACTTCTTCTTTGTGCGCTCTTGGCGACGCGCCGCAACCCACTCGGCAATGACCTGCGCGACGAGTGTACGCAGTTCGACGCCGACTTCGTTGGCACGGCGTTGTACTTCGCCAAGTGTCTCTGGTTTCAACTCGCTGAGCTCCACAAGACGCCCGTCCGTGAACTCGCGCACGAGTTTGCGAATCTGTGATGTCGGCGGAATGCCACGGGCCTCGCAGATTTTCTCGAACGCTTCCCATTCATCCGGATCGTAGCGGGCCGAGCCTTTGGTCACGCCGTACTTTGGGTCGTTGTAATCGTAGTCGTACGTTTTGGTCTTCGTCGTCGCTTCAGACGGGGACTTCGCCATGTTCGGCCGCGTAGTTGGTTGCATGAGCAATGTAAACCACAACGACCCGTAATGTTCCATTGGTATATTTTGTATTGCAAAACGTCTCGTCTTATGAAACGACGTCGGTATGCAAGCAGCTTCCGCGAACCCATCCCTCGCTTTTCGCATTGTTGCAGTTCTCGTGATTGCCGCCGCGGCTCCCTTGCTCGTGCCTCTGTCACCGCGTTTGCCATGGCGACTGCTCGAGCTGCTGAAGCTCTTGCGTGAACATCGCGGGGCCTACGTCGCGTTGTGCGCGGTGCTCGCCATTCTCGCTGCCTTGATCTGGCGCATGCTCCTGCGCCTTTGGTTCAACGAAATCCGTCCGCGCATCGCAGGCACGTACATCCGTACCGCCGACACCTACCGATTCGCCGCGCGCGAGATCGACGTACTTGGCCACATCGCCAAGGCGCAGAACGACGCAACCAAGCAGAGCCAATACTTCGTCGGCTGCATACCAAAGCGCGTCGGTCCGATCGTTCGCGACGTTCCGTATTTCATCAGCGAGAAGCAGCGAACGATGCACATCCACGTCCTGGGCCAAACTGGTTCGGGCAAAAGCGCGAGCGTCCTCTTCGTTCTTGCGCTTCAGGACATCCTCGCCGGCAAGGCTGTGATCGTCATCGACGCAAAGGGTTCAGCCGAGAACATCACGGTGATGCGCAACCTGGCGGCGCTTGCGGGGCGCACCGCAGATCTGCGTGTCTTCAGTCTTACCCCTCCTGAACAAAGTCATTCTTACAATCCGCTGTGGATTCGCCCTCGCGAGAACGGCCGCGTCGTCGGCGATCCACTCGCAGTCGCCGAGCGCGTGTTCAGCGTTTTCAAATCCGAGATGCAGGAGCTCTACTACAAGAATCTCGGCGAGAGCTTCTTCCGCTCGCTGATTTGCGTGCTCTACGGGCTCGTCGACGAACACGGCGCCTCGCTCCCATTCACGTTCCGAGACGTCCTCGAGTGCATCCAAAATCCAGATGCGCTTCGCTGGTGTCTCAATCACACGCTCGATCGACAAGCGGCGAAGAATATCGATCTGCAGCTGCAAAACCTCGGCGACAAAGCAGCGCACAGCTTCATGGGCCTGCAGAATATGGTCCAAAAATATTGCGACACGCCGCTCGTCAACGCGACCGAGCCCGATATCGTGATCGAAGATGTCCTCGAGCGAAAACAGATCGTCTACTTCCAGCTGCCGAGCAACTACTACGCGAATCTGACTGAGGACATCGGCAAGATCGTCTTGCAGGACATTCAGCAGGCTGGCTCGCGTAGACAGATCTTTCGCGCCCAGACGAACCAAGATCCGGTCGCGATCCATATCGATGAGTTTTCGAACTTTGCGACCCAGGAAAGTGCCCGCTCGATCGTCTCGTCGCTGAACAAGCTGCGCGATTCAAATCTGCAGTTTCTGCTCGCGCATCAGATCACCTCGGACCTGGAGGCCGTCGCGCCGTGGTTCATGAAGGCGATCATGGGCAATACGCGCACGCGCTTCGTGCTCGCCCAGCAAGACGACGAGCTCGCCGACAAGATCTCGGCATGCCTCGGCACGCACAAGACATTCGAGAGCACCGTTCGACAAACGATTGGCGACCTCGCCGTTGCGTTGAACACGGGCGAGGCGAGCTTGAAACACGTCGACGCGTTCAACCTGCATCCAAACGCGATCAAGCAGCTTGCAGATGTGGGTCAGGCGTACGCGGTCGTCGGTAGCACCTATCGTCCGCTGAACCTTGGCTGCCTGCCGCGAAAGCTCTTCGACAGCGAGCCGAAAGAAGCCCTCTCGCCGAAGCGCAAGCAAACACGCGGTCTCTATCTTGCCGCGCTGGCTGAGCGTTTGGAGGCGGAAGGCAAGCAACAGGACCCGGCGCCAAAGAAGAGCCGCAAAGCCGGAGGCGACGCTTGCTTTCACTAATCGCCACCTTTGCCGTGCTCGGAACGAGCCGTGATGTTTGCCTGGAGCGCTACGTGCACCGTGCGCCGGCATCAGCTCGCGCCTATTTTCACGCGTTTGACTCCGAGTTTACGCGCGTTGGCGAACACCGCGGCGTAGAACCGGCGCTGTTGAAGGCGATCGCTTGGTGCGAGACACGCCTCGATCCATGCGCTGTCTCACCTGCTGGCGCACGCGGGCTCATGCAGTTCATGCCCGCGACCTTTGATCTGGTTTCCGAGGCCGCCGCCGTCGATGATCCGTTCGACCCGGTTCATGCGATCGAATGCGCTGGCGTCTACGTGGCCGCGTTGGTCAACTACTGGAAGGGAAGCCTCGAAGCAGTCGTCGCTTCCTACAACGCTGGTCCGGGCGCAGTCGCCAAGGCTTTGAAGCGCGGTCGTCGCGTGCCCGCGATCGCCGAAACCGAAGGATACGTTGTCTGCGTGCTCGGGACGCTCGCTCGATTTCGGCCGAGCGCTCCGCAGGTCGTCGCAGAGAAATCGCTGTTCACCGACGTCATCAATCTCTTCGGCTCAGAGCCACAATGATCACCGCGTGCACGCAACGCCACACGACCGTCGCGTGCTCGTCGATTTCACTCGTCGTGCAACGCGTCCTCGAGGCGCAGGGAGAATCGAAAATGAAGAAGCCGCGAACCTTGTACGTGCTGCGTGACTACGAATCCAAAGGCGAAAAGAAAACCGCACGAACACCGGCAGGTCTGCTTTGGGAAATGGACGACGGGAAGATTGAATTGCGTGTCGATCTGCCCGGCTTCCCGGGCGGACAACTCATCGCGTTTCGCGAGGCCGACAACACCACCCAACCGACCGCTGAATAACGGAGCCAATCGATGCTGCGCAACTTGTACACAACGCACAAATACGAACGCCAAGGTCAGACCTACACCCAGTACGTACGCGTTGGGCACGTGGAAGTGGACTTGAGCAAGGAACCCGTTGTGGGCCGCGTCGTGATCGCCGGTCTCGAACGGTGTGGGCCGCTCGTGATGCTCAAGCATGAACCGCGCGACGAACGTTTCTCGGAGGTGAAGCCATGATCAAAAATCACTCACGGCCACGCCTGATCCCGAGTTTCGTGTGTGCCGTCGTTCTGCTGGCGCCGCAGATTGCCTTCGCGGGGCTCCAAGGTTCGTTGAGCTCGACGAACAGCGAGATCCGAGCCTTCATCGAGGGCGACTTTGCCAATCTATCCATCTACGTCGGCCTTGCAGCCGCGGCGTTCACGATGGTGGTCAGGCGTGGCCAAGGCTTCGGCTGGGCGATGATCATCTTCGCCGTCGGCATCGTGCTCAAGAACGTGGGCTGGGTGCTCGACAGCATCACGATGCTCGCGAGCGGGCTTCGCTGAGCATCATGCGAACCACTCCCGTCTATCGCAGCATCGAACGGCCGAGCCGAATCTTCGGCCTCGAGCTCTTCGATTTCTTCATTTGGGTGTCGTCGTTCACGTTCTGGAACGCAGGGCGTCTCTACGCACTCGGAGCAAGCGCTGCGTTGTGGGCTGGTTTGTTCATGCTTCGCTATCGGCGACCGTCCGGCTTTCTGCTCACGCTCGCGCGGTATTGGACCATTCGCTTTTTGTACGAAGGTCGCTTCTCCGCCGCGCGGCGTGAGCCACCCCATGCGCCGTGGCTCGCCATCGTTTCCAATCGAACAAGGAGATCTTCGACATGCTGATGATCACTTATGTGCAAGCCATCGCAATTGTGTCCTTTGCCGCGGCGGTCGTGTGGCTTTGGGCTCGGCGACGGGCAGCGAGCCTTGCCGCTCAGATCCCCGTCGCCGAGATCAAAGATTCCGTGGTTTTGAATGTCGACGGCTCGATGGCGGTGGGTTTCGAGCTGTCGCCTGTCGAATACACTGCGTCGAGTTCGAGCGCGCTCGAAGCTCTCGCGCAGAACCTTTCGGCGCTCGTTCGTCGGCTACCAGACGGCGCCGCGTTGCAGTTGATCGTCGATCTCGATCAGAAACATCCGCAAGCCGTGAAGAGTTTTCTCCGCGAGCGTGTGGAGCGAAAGAGCGCGAGTGCGGCTGCCGACACGCTAGGGCGCGATGTCGCGCGGCACTTCGAGAAGATCGCGTTTCGGTCGACGAGGATCTTCTTGTTCGTCTGCTTGCCGTACGAGTTCCAGGCGGCCGCCGTGGTGCGCGCAGGTATTCTGCCGAAAGACCGACCGCGCTGGACGCCCGAGAAGTTCGGCAACACGTGCAAAAAGCTCGAACAGCTGGCCAGCACTGTCACTGAACACCTTGCCTCGCTCGGTCTTCGCACAACGCTTGCCTCGGATGCCGTGCTGCTCGATTTGGTTCAATCCCATTTGAATCCGGATCGACCGATGCCACGACCTGGCACGGGAGCAGGCGCTGACGTCAAACACCAGCAGAGCTTGCCGGACGATTTGAATCCAGTCCTGACGCTCCGCGAGCGGCTTGCCTCGACTTCGTTCAGCATGCCGACACCTCGGACGTTGAAGATCGGCGACAACACCGTGCGCGCTATCAGCATCAACGCGTTGCCGGATGCCACGTATCCCGGCCTCTTCGCGCCATTGTTCTTCGAGATGGACGGTCCTGCGCGCGTGTCGATTTCGGTCGAGCGCTTGCCGTCCGAATCCACGCTCGCGTCGTTGAAGGTCAGGCGCTCGATGGCGCAAGGCGTCGCTTCGATGTCTCTGTCGCGAAATATCGATGCCGAAGTGCAAAGCGCAGAGATCGAGAGCGTCATGCATGCGCTGTCTCAATCCTCTGCGTGTCTATGCGCCGTTCAGGTCACCTGTGCTGTGCGCGGACGTGATCCGAATGAAGTCGACGCCCGCGTCCTGCGTCTCGAAGAGATGCTTGCTCGTGCTGGCGGCGTGACGACGCTCGTCGAAGACCATGCGCACTCCGACGTGTATTTCGCGATGATGCCGGGAGCGAGTCATCGTTTCAGGCGCACGCGAACCGTGCTCGACGCGAACGCAGCCGATTTGATCATGCCGTTTGGATCCTGGCGTGGATCCAAGCAGGGTCCGTTGATGCTGCGCACCCGCGCGGGCGATCCGCTGCTCTTCAATCCGTTCGATCAGGCATTGCCGAGCTACAACGGGTTCATCGTCGGACCGATGGGCAGCGGAAAGTCCTTCTTCACCAATTTGCTGCTCGCCAATCACGTGGCCGCTGGTGGTGCCGCGGTGATCATCGACATCGGCGGATCATATCGGCGCCTGACTGGTCTGTTCGACGGCACCTATATCGATATTGGAAAGGCGGACACCGTAGGTCTCAACCCGCTGCCGAGCGTGAGCGAATTGATCGCGCTCCCGGAGACCAAAAGAGACGAGAAGCTCCAGTTTCTAGCGGGCTTCTTGGAGCTGTTGCTTTCCGAGCGCGGAGCGATGCCGACGAGCGAACGCGCGCTGGTCACCAAGGCTCTCGCGGCGTTCTATAGCGAATCGAACGCTCGACATCGGCTCGACGCGCAACCAACGCTCGAGGATCTGCAAAGGTTCATCGTTGAATACAGCGGCGACGGGCTCGACAAAGAAGGCGCGCTCCGACTCGCTCGACGCCTCGATTTGTGGACGCAAGGGCCACGGGCACGCTTGTTCTCTAAGCCCGCCGATTTGTCGATCGCCCCTTCATTGATCAGCATCGATTTGAAGGCCATCGAATCCGACCGCGAGCTACAAGCTGTGGCGCTATACGTGCTCGCGTTCATCATTTGGTCGAAAGTCGCCGAGGACAAACGCGATACGTTGGTGATCATCGACGAGTGCTGGGCGCTGCTCGACAACCCGGCCGCCGTGCGCTTGATCGAATCACTCGTGCGCACTTCGCGCAAGTATGGCGCCGCGCTGTGGTGCATCACGCAGCGTGCGGAAGACCTGCTTGGTAGCGCCGTTGGCAAGATTCTTGTGGACTGCGCGTTCCAGCGCATTTTTCTGCAACACGCAGCGCAACATCGTGAGATCGCTCAAGCGTTTCGGCTCACGGACCACGAGCTCGCGGCGTTCGAATCACTCACGCAAGCGAAGGGTCGCTATTCCGAGGCGTTTCTACAGGTGCAGCATCATTCGGAAGTGGTTCAAGTGATTCCGTCGCCGATCGCGTACTGGATGGCGACAACGAACGCGCGAGACAAGCACGTCGAGGCGTCGCTCAAAGAGAGAAATCCCGGAGTCGCGCCAATCAAACTTCTCGAAGCGCTGGCCAACCGTCTGCCACATGGAGCGCCTGTATGAATTTGCGAAAACATCGCCTGGCGTTCGTACTGTGCGCCGTGCTCGTTCCGACCCCCGCTTTTGCTGGGGCGTCGATCTTTGGGTTTTCCATTGGCGATGACACGATGACCCTCAGCGCGATCTTGGGGAACATCATTCAACAGGTGAAGATCCTGAATGATGTCGCCACGATGACACGGGTCATGAGCGAAAACATTTCGTTCATGAAAGACGTGACGGCGCGCGTCAAGCGAGTTGTCGCGTGACTCACGTTCCCGTGCCCGATTTTGTACCCGTTCCCGGCCAGCGCGAGGCCCCTGCGAGCCTCGTCGCGCTGGCCTCTTTGGTTTCCATTCGCCGCAGC
>JBIKMD010000045.1:0-11110 GCA_044359465.1 Myxococcota bacterium | reverse complement strand
TAGCCAAGAATCCAAATACTGTAGGCTCCGCGTGTCCGTTCTGCCTCACCATGCTCGGCGACGGCATCAAGGACAAAGGCATGGATGACAAAGTGGGCGCCAAAGACGTCGCCGAGCTCATCGCCGCCAGCCTCTGATCACTTGAGCGGCCCGCGCTTCATCACGGCAGAAACAACGCTTGCGAGCGTGGTCGCCATCCTTGTGGGCGCCGCGCAAGGCCTACCACGATCGAAAGCGCGGAGCGCCCGCTGCTGGTCGCGCTAACGACGGCGCTGCTCTTCACGGGCTCAGTTGGACTAAGGTTCGCTGAACAAAAGCAGAACACAGCGCTCATCAACACCTGCATCGTGATCTATGGCGTGCTTGCCGCGTCGATCGTCATCTTGACCAAGGGCAGCAGCTTCATCGTCAGCATGCCCTTCGTTAGCACCTTGGTTTTGTTCTTCCCGCTTCCCGTTGGCGTCGTGGTCGCCGCTGCGTTCAGCGTCCTCATCTCGCGTTCACCGAATGGGTTCGCAGGCATCGCCTCGGCTTTTGCCTTCGTGGTGATTTTCACGCTCGTCGCCAAACGAGAAATGAAAGCGCGGCTCGAAATCGAAGCGCTGAGCGCCGAACGCGAGCGTAATCGTATTGCGAGAGAGATCCATGATGGTCTCGGCCACAGCCTGAGCGTGGCGAGCATTCAGCTCGAAGCGGCGCGCGCAAACCCCATAGGGTCAGCTGAGCGCCTAACGCAGGTGCAAGCGCTCATTCGCGAAGCGTTATCCGAGCTGCGCCGTTCCGTGAGCATGCTACGCGAAACGTCGGAGAAACCACTCGGCGAGGCACTTCTTGCGCTGATCGCAGACACCCAGAGCACTGGACTGCACGTCGTGCTCGAGTCGTTCGGCGAAGTGCGTTCGGTTCCAGGCGCCGCTGCATTTGTCGTCTATCGCGCGGCGCAAGAGTCGCTCACCAATGCGCGCAAGCACGCTGATGCGAAGGTCGTTTCTGTTCGGCTCACTTACGCACCAAAGCACCTGCTCCTCGAGATTCAGGATGACGGCGTGAACGCCGCGGCGACTTGGCAGCCAGGCAACGGGTTGACCGGCCTGCGCGAGCGCGTTGAGCTCGTAGGAGGCACAGTGAACATCACGCCCAGTAGCCGCGGTTTCAGCGTAAAAGTGAGCGTGCCAGCATGACCCGTGTTGTCGTAGCGGACGACCAACCGTTGTTTCGCGAAGGGCTCCGCGCGGTCCTCAGCGTGGATCCAACGCTCGAAGTCGTCGCAGATGCGGGAAACGGTGAAGCGGCCGTGGCGGCCTGTGTGTTGCATCGGGCAGACGTCGTCCTCATGGATTTGCAAATGCCCGGCATGAACGGAATCGAGGCAACAAGACGATTGGGCATCAGCCTGCCATCGTGCCGCGTGCTCATGCTGACGACCTTTGGCGATGATGCTTCCATCTTCGAAGCACTGCGCGCCGGAGCCGTGGGTTATTTGCTAAAAGACGCCACCGGCGAACGCCTACGCGAAGCCGTGCACGCCGCCGCCGCGGGCCAATCGTTTCTGGATCCGACCGTCGCGAGCAAGGTGCTAGCAGAGCTTGCCCGCGTGCAAACACGCCCGGCAGCGCCTCCTAATCCGCTCACCGAGCGAGAGAACGACGTTTTGCGCCTCATCTGCCGTGGCGCTTCCAACAAAGAAATCGCAGCCGCGCTGTACCTTAGTGAAGGTACCGTGAAGAACCACGTCAGCGGTATTTTGGTAAAGCTGGAGGTCAGCGACCGCACCCAAGCGGCGCTCAAGGGTAAATCGTTGGGTTATGGTTGAGGGTCATGGGTGAGGGGTGACCTCTGGTCATGACCTTTGACGGATAGGCACTGCCGATGAGTTCACTATGCTCAGGTCATGAAAGCTCTCCTTTGTCTGTTGTTGATCGCGTGTACCGCGGCTGAGGTTCGCCGGCCGGCGCCTGCTTCCTACACCCAAGCCCAAACCGCGCCCCCGCAACCTCGAGATGTCAGTTACCCCATGGCAGATGTCATTTGGGCGCTGAACTATGATGTTGCCGCCTTCGATGCTGTTTGGCGTTTCTTGCATGAGGACGTTCCGGACAGCCCAGAACGCGCACGCGCCATTGGCGCCGCCGCACTCATGGCGCTCGCCGAGCTCGATCGGACTGAGTACGTCGCAGAGGGCGTCGCAGCGTTTGATGCGGCGATTCCCTATTTTCCTGACGACGCACGCTTGCCACTCTGGCGGGCGACCTTGTTTCTCTTCGAAGCCCGCGCGCTCGGACGCACGGACGCGATTGCTGGCGCGCTCGACGGCATTCGGCCCACAACGATGACTTACGGCGCTTTCACGCTCTTTGGCGTGACGCTCTCGACTGGCGGCGATCCGAACGCGACCCCGGCCATGCTCGAAGAAGCCGCGGCGGCTTTCGACGAAGTCGTTGCTGATACGGCGAGGCTGCAGGGCTCGCGTGATCCCCTCACGCTAGAACGATCGCGTCGGATTTGGGACACCCCCATCGCGCCAAACAACATTGCAGGAATGCAGGCCATGATCGGCGATCTTGCCCTTCGGCGCGGAGACAAAACCTTAGCGCAGCGCTCGTACTACACTGCAATCTGGAGCAACGCGGCCTTCTCTTGGCCTTGGCGCGCAGAAGTCGAACGTAGGCTCAACAACACTGACGCTGTAGCAGCAGGCTTCACCGATGGCACCGAGTACGCGCTCGGGTCCGCGGGCATCAATGCGCTCGGCGTTCCCAAGGCGCGCGCTTTCAGCTCAGACGGACGCATCGGCAATGGCTCGTGCACTGTCTGCCATAGCCACGTCACCGAGCCGCCAGCGGTGCCCTTAGGGTTCATTCGCGGCCGCCACCTTCCCGTGCCCGGTATCCCCAACGCACAGCCGATCGCGTTCGCACTGCCTGATGGCAAAGATCCGAGACCTGCCGGCTTCGGCATTGGACCCTTCGTTCCCCCCACTGCAGCTCGCGACTTCTACAACGACGAAACGCTCTACGATGGAACCTTTGTCATCGCGGTACCACCCGGCAGGTACTTCATCGCACTGCAAACGAGCTTTGGAGGAAAAGACTACGAAGGCTACAGCGCGCGCGAGTTAGGGCTTCAACGCTTTGTCGATGTTGCGGCTGGGGAAGAGGTAGATCTGACGGACTCACCGATTGAGCTGAGACCCAAGTAGCTACACGTATTGACTCGTTCTGCTAGTTGATTGCGGTGCAGGACTGTTTGCATTCGCTCATCTTCGAACCACACACACTCATACACTCATCGGCATTCACCGTGTCTTTGCGAACACTCTTGTTCATACAATCGGCTTCGCACGACGAGTTCCAGCTGCGGCACTGGCTCTCACCGCAGCCGGCGTAGGGTGTCCAGCGCGAGCTGTCTTTGGCGGGCGCGCAGGCAAACAAAGAAGTCGCGGCGGCAACGGCAAGGATGAATAGTTTCATGCGCTGCATCTTAACCGTCTGAGCGCGCGAGGGCCAGCCTAGCCGAGTCCATCGCTCCACGGTGACAAGCAAACGTGACAAAGTGCGTCTCTCCTCTAGACGCAAGGGACTCGCGGACGCGTCGGCCGATACCGACGAGCGTGAAGTCCACCGAAATGGCGCACATGATCGAGCCCGGCTTGCCGATCCAAACGCTCACGTTTCAGCGCAGCAAGCTAAGTGAGGGCGCTAATTCGCTTGCAGCTTCCCGGCGCAGCTAAGCAGGCCCGCGGCATCATTGCAGTCTTCGACTTCGAGCAAACAATCGGCAAATGCGCCGGCGCTGTCGTCGCTGAAATTGTCTAGCGACCGCACACAAGTCGCCGGGTCACCAATGACAGGCAGCGTTCGCACGCCGCAGCGCAGTTGAAACAAACCGACTTTATTGCACGCAGCCGTCGTTCCTACATCGCTCGTTTGCGCTAGCTCGAGTTGCTCGGCGCAGCGCGCGCGTGCAGTGAAATCACCGCATTCGGTACCGAGATAACATTCAGCCCATTTATCTACGGAGGCAGCCGTGAAAGCCGCAATCTGCAGCGAGCACGTGGCAATCGTCGGCTGCGTCTCTGAGCAAGCTTGCGCGCGCTGCTCAACCCGCTGACAAGCCGTGAACGTCGCGGCGGCGCTGCCAAGGGTTTGGCTACGACAGTCGTCGAGCGCAGCGGCAGTGTCTGCTTCGGTCAAACAGCCGCGATCAATCACGCACTGCACGTAACCAGTGAAGGCAGGCAGCGTCTCGGCTCCGCCGTACTCACTGCACGAAAGGCCGCCACTCGCGGGCTCGAGGCCGCAAGCGACCAAGTAGCCATTGAGGCGTTCGCACGCCGGCGCATCGGCATTGGTCGACTCGTCGATACAAGCGGCAAGTCCAACCTTGTCATCACAGCGAAGCCGCGTCGTGCAGGTGGCGAAAGTTTCCATGCCGGCCTTGCCTTTGACGTCGCGGTACTTCTCGCAAATCCCGCCGTCGCGACCGGCAGGATTGCTCGCAACGTTGCGGCAGTCCGTCGCGTGCTCACGGATCGCTTCGCAGTCCGACTTCTGACAAGCGGAGAGCAAGGGAGAGAGAAGAACAAGAACAAAGAGTGCGCGGGTCATTCCGTCACCGCCATGACATGGACCATGACCTGAGTAAACGTTTCACTCGCGCCCGTGGGCCAGCCGGCATGAAGGGCGATGCCCCACGCATCGTCGACTCGGCGTCCCAGCGAACGTGATCGGAATTCTGATGACTGCGCCAGACGAAACCAAGCGTTCCACTAGTGTTTTGCGCCAAAGCCGCCCTCCCCGAGCCCAGATTTGCTGCATGTAGGCCCATGTCATCCATCAATTCTGCGAGTATCCAGGCCGCGCGCAACGCAACCCGTCAATCAAGGACAAATGACGCCCCAAGACAAGAGACAAATGGCCTAGAAAGTTCATGAATAAGTGTACAGCTTCCTCGCAATCGCTAAATCTCACATATCGAATCGCGGGGGGCTTGCTTGTGCCTATCAAGCATGTAAGCGTGGTCCCAGCGGTTTTCGTTAGCTTGAGCCTAAACATCGAGCGGTGGAACGAGATCGCGTGTGTTATACCCCACTGCGAACTTCGAGATGGGGAGGAGCTTTGTGGACGTCAAACAGTACGAACGCTTTTCCGATGTAATTCGCGCCGTGCGTAAAGATCGCAAGATGTCGCAGCGTGAAATGGCCAGGGCGCTAAGCGTCTCTGCCGGGTACGTGGGTCAATGGGAGCTTGGACTGTCCAAGCCTTCAGCGGATGTCGTGAGACGCATCTGCAAGACCTTCGAACTGAGCGAAGTGGAATACGTGTTGCGCTTGGCCTTCGCCGAGAGCGCGCCAGATTTCCTGCGCGAGTCAATTGTGCACTACCCGGACACACAAACGCCGGTAGAGCAAAAGCTACTGGCGCAAGCGCGCAGGTTGCCTGCAGGGCATCACGATCTCTTGGTGAATAAAGTCCAAGAGTGGGTCGATGCCATGCTCAAGCAATCGTCCAACTAAGCTCAGCGTGCCCTCCTGCTCAGCTGGCGCCGGACCATTGTGCCGGCGGCCTACTGTGGCTCCCGCTTTCATGAAAAATTCGGTTCTTCTTCAAGTTGTGAACTCACACTCGGAGTGTCGAGTTCGCAGCAGAGTGGCCGTGGCCCTAGTCGATCAACAGTGAGAATCGCTGCGCTGGCCTATTCGGTGTCGATTTGAATCTCGTCGTTCGGCGCTGCAGGTGTGAGCGTCGTGTCATCAATTTGCACATCATCATGATCATCATCGCTTGCGTCGGAGAGATCGACCTCTAGTTCGGCTGCAGGTGGCGCCGCCACCAGCTCTGCTTCGAGCTCCACCAAAGGCGACGGGGTTTCGACACTAGCCTCGACCGACGCTGCCACCTCGACCGACGCTGCCACCATCGGTTCTTCCGTGTTGATGTCCACATCTAGCTCGGCGGCGGCCGCTTCGGCCTCTGCACGCAGCTTGGCTGCTTCTGCCGCAGACGCCTCCGCTTGAACCCTCGCTGCTTCAGCCGCTGCAACGGCCAGGGCCACAGCTAGTTTGGCCTCGTCCGCTCGCAATTGGTCTTCACGCTCGGCGAGCTGACGATCCTTCGCCATGAGCGCATCGTCCCGATGCGCAAGCTCGTTATCTTTGCTGACGAGCTGCGCATCACGCGTCCCGAGCTCCGCCTCTCGTCGCGCCAAACGCTCATTCAACGCCTTAGTCTCGGCTTCTAGCTCGCGCACACGAACATCGAGCGCAGTGAGCTCGGCGTCGCGTTTGTCGAGCTGTGCCCTTCTGTCTCGAAGCTCGAGCTCGATCGACTCATGGCGCTCACGCCGTTCTTCGAGCGTTGCATCGAGCGCAGTCGACTGCAGATGTTTTTCTTCGGCACGCGCCGCCAAAGATTCCACTTCGGCCCGGTGCGCCGCCAAGTGTTCTTCACGCTTGGCAAGCGACGCGCGATCTTCCGCCAAGGCTGCAGAGCGACGCTCCTGCTCGCGCTGCGTCGCCTCGAGCGATGCGCGATCCACGCCAAGGCGCGTCAACGCGTCATCGTGCTCGAGCAAGAAACGCTGTCGCTCCATGGCTAGCGTCCAAAGCGCAGAGAGGTGTGTGCTGCGTTCCTCGTCGAGGGCGCCACGATCACGCCGCCAAGCATCTGTGGCACGTTCCAACGCATCACGTGCTTTGCCGAGCGATTCCTCTCCGACGAGCAACTTCGTTTCGCGCTCGCTCACGTCTCGCTCACGCGCTCGGAACGCATTTTGGTCACGCACGAGCTTTTCCCGCTCGCGCATGAGCACACTGCGGTCGTGAGTGAGCTTCTTCTCCTTGGCTTCCACTTCACGCGCTAGCTCATCCATGGCGCCACGATCGCTTTCGAGGGCCTTGCTCTTCGCCTCCAGGGTTTCATCGGCCAGGGCTACCGCGGCCTCGCGTTCGCTCGACACCCGTTCGCGTTCGCTCAGTACTCGTTCGCGTTCGCTCAACACCCGTTCGCGTTCGCTCAGCCCTCGTTCGCGTTCGCTCAACGCGTGTTGAGCATCGGTCAACGCACGCTCACTGTCGCTCACGCCCCGTTCGCGCTGACCGAGTGCTTCATCGCGCGCGCTCAATGCCACTTCACCCTGGCCAAGCGCTTTGGCGCGCTCTTCCAGCGTGGCGTCTCGCATCGCGAGCGCTTCTTGAGCCTCTGTTTGATCGCGTTTTTGCACCTCCAGCACGGCGCGCTCATCAGCGAGCGCCGCGCGTTGCGCCTGCAGCTCGGTGCGTGCCTTCTCCTGAGCTTCGCGTGCCTCACGACGTTCGTCTTCAAAGCGCTCACGGTCTGACGCAAGCAGCTCGCGCGTCTGTGTGAGCTGTTCGTTTGCTGAGTGCAGCGCCAAACGCTCGGCCGTCTGCCGTTCGCCGAACGCGCGAACGTCGCCTTCGAGCGATTCGCGCTCTTGCATCGCGCGAGCGACGGCTTGCTGGTGCTCATGACGCGCGTGTTCGAGTGCGCGCCGTTCCTCAGCCAGCGCCAATTCGCTGGTGTGAAGCGCGCGGCGTGTCTCTTCTAACGCTTCGTTTTGCGACCGCAATGCTTCCGTCTGAGAACGTAGGGCTTCGGCTTGCTCCTTTACCGCCTCATCGCGCAATGAGAGCTCGCGCTCGCGCGTCTCACAAGACTGCGCTCTTGCAGCAAGCGAGGGCTCGAGCGCCGCCACGGCCTCTTGGCGCTGCTGCAATGCCAGCTCTGAGGCAGCGACCATCGCTTCGCGTTGTTCTAACGAACGACGAACATCTTCGGCTTGCTCGCGGGCAGCGCGCGCGGCGTTCTCGTTGGCAGCAGCTGCCTCAGCCAGCTGGCTAATCTCACGAGCGCGTGCCTCCAGAACCTCGGCCTTCGCGCGCTGCTCGTCCATTTCGCTCTGGAAGCCCGCACGCATCTCCATGAATGCCGCTCTGTCCGTTTCAAAACGCTCTCGCTCCGCACGTAGTGACTCCGCTTCTCGTTCGAATTTGGCTAGTCGCTCGGCTTCGAGCGCTTGGAACTTGGCCTCGACTTCTGCCTGCACGCGCATGTCGAGTAAGAGGGCTTCTTGCTTTTGCTGCGTTTCTTGACGACGGCGCTCGCTACGGCCGCGCAAACTCTGGGCAGCCTTGTCTACGACGTCTAGGACTTCGCTGAGACCGTGGCGACGCGCCTTGACGAGGACGCTCTCAATCTCTTCGAGCCAGCTCCATGCGTTTTCCACGTCTGCAGCTTCGGCGCGGCGCAGAAGCATGCTCGCGAGCTGCTCCCACGATCGTAGGTCGCGCACCCGCATTTCTGCCCAGTGACGGTGCAGCGCGAGTGCATCTTCATGTCTGTCGAGTGTTTGATAACAAGCGGAAAGCTCCAGCACACGCACGGGATCACCACGGGTGCTGGTGACGTTACTTTCGAGCTTCGGCACGACGACCCGTGAGAGGAAGTCACGCAGCTTGAGCAACGGCACTTCTTGGTCCGCCGAGAACTGCACGTGCGCGCCGCCGCGGCGGCAGTCAATCACTTCACCGCGGACCACAATCGGTGGTTGCCCGTCCTCCAGGTATAAATTGAAGTCAGCCGCAGCACCCACTGTCAGGGTGTCTGCGCTGCGAAGAAAACACCCGCCGAGCGACAGGTTACCGAGGAAGGAAACAGAGCGCCGCCCTTGCGCCATGTACTCGACGCGAGAGGTATCGGAGAAGCGCCATTGCTTGCGACGTTCGTCTGGTCTGGCCGACTTTGCGACTTTCGGGCGCTCGGCTGTGCCTTCGACTACGGGTTCCGCCATGCAAAAGGATAAGCGCAGCGCGCGAAATCAGCATGTGAATTTAACTAAGGACTAGGCTTCTTTTCACTTGGCTTCAACAAACCGAGCACAGCGTCTACACCGCCATACACTGACACATGCTCGATTTTTTCCGCGATGCGTTCGGTCATCTCGAGCTCTTTGAGACGCAGCAGCATAGGATTATTCTCGAGCAGCTTAGCGGTGTTGAGCAGGTTGCGAGTTGCCGCAGTTTCTTCGCGACGGGCGATGAGATTGGCCTGCGCCCGCTTTTCGGCCTCGATCACTTGGTTGAAAATGGTGCGCATCTCTCCAGGTAGGATGATGTCACGAACGCCGGTCGCTTGTAGTTTGACACCGTAGGCTTCGGTCTGCGGCGCCACCAGCGACACGATGCCGGAGCCGAGTGCGTCCTTCTTTTCGAGCAGCTGTTCCAGCGTGAGCGCTGCGATCTCTTGGCGCAGCGCGAGCTGCAAATCCCTGTGCAAAGCGCTCATGTAGTTTGCTTGTGATGACGCGAGGCGCTTTGGATCCGTCACTTGATAGCGGACGGAGAGGTTCAAGCGAATCGACACCTTGTCATGTGTCATCAGCTCCTGACCGGCGACCTCGTAGGTTTGTTCTCGTAGATCGATCGCATCCACGCGCACGTCTACGGGGCCGATCCAATAGGCATACACGCCAGGCGGCAAAACCCGCTCTTGCAGGACTTTGTCAACGTAGAGCAACCCGGCGCTGCCGCTTGGCACCTCGAAAGTCCGCACATGCTGCGCGTAGTTTCCGATGGCCTGCAAACGCGCGCGGAGTGCGGGTGGGATCTCGAAGTTCTTGGCGATGTCGACGATTTCAATGTCGAAGCGAATGGGTGACTTCACATGCACCTGCACGCCCGGCTTCAAAATGTCGAAGAGACGGCCGCCTTTGGATACAAGACCACGCTCCGTCTCATTGATCTGATGCAGCTCGAGCTTCCCTTCGAGCCGAGGATCTTTGGCGAGCAATTCGCGGTCTGGTGCGACGAGAAACGGCTCCGCCAGCGAAACCGCGGTGAAGGTGTGCCGGCTGGCCGCGCCCCAAAACGTGTGAACACCCGGCTCTAGGAGATCAGCAAAAGCTTCATTGACGAAGTGAAACACGCGCTCGGTGGAAGCGACAGTCACTTTGGTTGCGAGCAGCCCGGCGATGACTTTCATTGCGATCTCCTGATTGGACGACTTCTCGCGCTGAAGCGCTGCGTGTACCGACACTCCGCGACGGGCGGACGCTTGAGCGCCGGCGAGCAAAGCGCCCCCCAGCAGCTTTGCAGCGCAGGCGCGGTATCTGCGTCCGCGCAAAGTCGCTTCATGTCTGGGCTTTCGCCCTAGTCCACGCACCTACAACAACACGAGAAGCCGTCCGTTAACCATGTCCTCTTTCAAGGAGGGATTCGAACCCTGGGGCCGGTGAAGACCCCAATGCCCAAGTGGTGGCGCCAAGGGTCAGCGGAAAAACGGATTGACGATTCTCGTAGTCCTGACCGCCTCCTGCGCGTTTAACGCGCGGCTGAACATTCACGCCGAGCGATTGCTAACGCGCTGCGCTGGGTGGTTCAATTAATGTTGCAGGGGCAGCCATAATTCGGTCCGCTTTCCCCCGGTGAGGGCGTCTATGGGTCAAATGAAATACTTCATTCTTCTTTTGTCGTTTTGCCATTGCGGCACCCGCTATGAAACACAGATTAGCGACTCGCTGACGGCAAGAATCAGCGGTGATCTGAAGCCACCGTCCGGGTGCGTAGGACTGCAGCAGATTCAAGCACGCGTGCTGTTTGCCAATTCCGACACACCGTGCCCCCTAATGAGCGTCTTCCAAGAGAACGGCACTGTCATTGTGCGCGGCGAATGTCCTGTGACAGAAAAAGCACGCGTCGAGCTCACACTGCAGTACTACGTGACGTCACCAGCCGGGGAGCTCGTGGTCATCGGAGAGACCAGAGGCGCCGCGGACTTTCGCGACGTTGACACGCCCAGCCCAGATGTTTTCTTCGACAGCGAGTTTCTGCAGTCAACGACCTTCGCGACGCTACAAGACCCGATAGAAACACGTCTCCGCTTCAACTGCGACCTCGGTGGCGACAACGCTTGTGGGCGCGCCGGCGAAACGCCAACAAC
The DNA here is from genome assembly GCA_044359465.1 of Myxococcota bacterium. Taxonomy (GTDB): domain Bacteria; phylum Myxococcota; class JADLHZ01; order JADLHZ01; family JADLHZ01; genus JADLHZ01. Next base: position 155 of record JBIKMD010000045.1, on the reverse strand, counting down.
GATCGAAGAAAAAGATTCCTGCTCCAACTATCAGGAGCTCTGCGCGGGCACACTATTTACCGGTACAAACGACAAGTGCAGCCTTCAGTAGATGGCTGACGAGCAGGACATTGCACGCTGTTTTAGCCGTTTTTACCCGGCGATACGGGCGAAAT
>JBIKMD010000046.1:0-11110 GCA_044359465.1 Myxococcota bacterium | reverse complement strand
ACTACGGAAGTGATGGCGCAAGGTTCCATCTCGGTCGTGGCGGGTGCGTTGTTGAGGCGTCGCCAGTCACTACCGGAGCGTCGAACGGAGATCCTGGCGCGTTGGCAAGAGGCGTTTGCGAGCGCGTCGGATTTGCCCGCTGCTTTAGGATTCAAGCGCGTCCAATTGTCGCTTGCCAGGGTGCGTGCCCTGCGTGCTTTGGCGAGCGCACAAGGGGCCACTTTGTCGATGGCATTGAGCGCGGCCTATGCCGCCGTGCTCACTCGTTTCACGCGCGTGCAAACTTTAGCGATGGCGGCCGGCGTCGACGCAGAGTCCGTGCTGCCACTCCGCATCACGGTCTCACCCAATGACACTTTCATTGCGCTGCTTGAGCGCGTGCGTGAGGTGTGGGTCTCGGCGCTGGCCGCGCCGACGACGGCCGACTTGGCGAGCGACACGCAGCCGTGGCGAGTGCCTCAACCAATGGAAACAGCAGACGGCCTCACGTTGCATCTCCAGCTGCCCGAAGGCATGCCCAACATCGTCGCGGCATTTGCTGACTTCGTTGGCGCTGCGTGCATGGAGCCTGACGCGACGCTAGAGGGGTTGCTCGGACCGGAGTTCGGACGGTTACCAACGTCGTCCAGTGGCTCCGACATGACGACCATCCATGAGCTGGTTGGTCGTAGCGCGCGCGCGTTTCCTAATGCCATCGCGCTCGAACTCGACGGAAGTACGCTCACGTATGCCGAGCTTGAGGCCCGCGCCAACCAACTGGCGCAAGCGCTCCGGCGACGTGGCGTGGGTCGAGAGAGCTTGGTCGGCATTTGCGCGGAGCGATCGTTCTGTCAGATTGTCGCCATCCTTGGCACGCTCAAGGCGGGTGCTGCTTTCTTGCCACTCGATCCGACGTATCCTCCGGAGCGTCTTGCTTATATGGCCCAAGACGCCGCGCTGGCGTGCGTGCTGACAACCACCAAAACCGGCGCGCTCGCTGAACGCATTGCGCGGCAAGCGGATATCGTCACGCTTGCAGACTTCGAACAATCGTCGAACCAAGCAGTGACGGCGCCCGAGGGTGCCGTTGCTGGCACTGACTTGGCATATGTCATTTATACCTCGGGTTCGACCGGCAAGCCCAAAGGTGCGATGAATGAGCATCGCAACATCTTGAATACCGTGCGCGCTGAGCACGAGCTCCTGCGTCTCGGCGTGGGTGATCGCGTGTTGCAGCTTGCGTCGTTGTCGTTCGATGCGTCAATTCGCGAGATCTTCGCTGCGCTCACCACCGGTGCTACGCTCTGCCTCCTTCGCGAGCCGTTGTTTGGTGTAGAGCTCGGTCAGGCGCTGAGCGATCTGCGCATCACGAATGTGTTGATTGTTCCCTCGGTCCTCGCGACCGTGCCGCATCGAGATCTTCCTTTTTTGCACACACTTTTGGTGGGCGGTGAGGCCTGCCCCATCGAGCTTGCGCGTCGCTGGTCCACGGGCCGTCGCCTCCTAAACCTCTATGGACCGAGCGAGTGCGGTGTCTTGGTGACCTGTTCGGAGTTCTCGAACGGCCAAGGGACTCAAGCGTTGAGCCTTGGTCGCCCGATTCACAATGTGGAGCTCTATGTACTCGACGCTGAGTTGCAGCCCGTGCCGTCGGGCGCCACAGGAGAGCTGGTCATCGGCGGAGCGAATGTTGGCAGGGGTTATCTGAATCAACCAGAGACTAGCGCTGCTAAGTTCGTGGCGAATCCGTTTCGACTCGGTGAGCGAATGTATCGAACGGGTGATCTCGGCAGGCAGCTCGCCGATGGCAGCTTCGAGTACCAAGGTCGAATGGACCATCAAGTGAAAGTGCGCGGCTTGCGCATTGAGCTTGGCGAGATCGAAGCGGTCATTACCCAGCAAGAAGGAATCAGTCAGGCCGCCGTCGTCGTGCAGGACGGACCACGAGGCAACGAGCTGGTGGCCTATTACTCACTCCAGAGTGGCGGCCCAGCACCCATCAATGCCACCTCATTGCGGCAAGCTTTAGCGGCGGTGCTGCCTGACTACATGGTGCCGCGCTTCTGGGTGCTCCTCGGTGATATGCCTTTGTCGCCGGCAGGCAAGATTGATCGGAAGGCACTTCCCCCTGCAGTTCTCAGTCGCTCTGGTTCCGGCGCGCCCCCAGAAACACCGTTGCAAGCTCAGCTATGCTCGCTTTTTTCAGACCTGTTGCATGTCGACGAAGTTGGCATCGACGACAGCTTCTTCGAGCTAGGCGGCCACTCGCTGCTCGCGGCCAGGCTGATTGCTCGTGTGGGGAGTGAGCTTCAGTACTCGCTTCGTTTCGTGCAAGTGTTCGAACATCCCACCGTGCGTTCGCTGAGCGCTTGCTTGACGAAGACTGCGGCTGCGCGGTCCGCCTTGTTGGTCGCTGACCGCAGCATCGCGCAGCCAGTTTCTGCCCAACAGCTCGGTTTGTGGCTGCTCGCTCAGTTGGACGAGGCGAGCAGTGCGTACGTGATCACTTTTGCTCACCGTTTTTCTGGCCCATTCGACGCTGCTCGTTTCGAAGCTTGTTTGCGTACTTTCGTCGAACGCCACGAGGCGTTACGCACCAGCTTCGAATGGGATGGCGCAGAGCTGCGCCAACGCGTGGTTGCCAGAGTTGGTGATCAGCTTTGTCGGCGCTGGAAGTCAGCGCAAGACGATGAGGCACTGCGTGAAAAATTGCTCGCCGAGCTGCGGGCTCCGTTCAATCTTGCCGAGGCGCCGCTTTGCCGATTCGTGTTGGTAGAGACGGGGGCAAATGAATGGATTTTTGCGGCCGCCATTCACCATATCGTCGCTGATGGCTGGTCCGTCGGAGCAATGCGGCAGGAACTGAGTGCGTTGTATCGAGGTGCGTCGCTCGCGCCCGTGACCATGCAGTATCTTGACTACGCTGCTTGGCACGCGCGCAGCAGCGATGAGCGGCGCGCCTCCGTCGAGTACTGGCGGCAGGAGCTGACCGGCGCCCCCGAATTGCTCGAGCTGCCCACGGATGCGCCGCGTCGTCTCGTGCATGCAAAGCGCAACGAAGCGCGGGAAGTGGTGCGCGTTGACGCCGCATTGACGCGAGACCTTAAGGCGCTCGGCGTGCGGCACGGCGCCACGTTGTACATGACCGTGCTGAGCGCGTATGCGATCCTGCTCGCTCGCTATAGTGCACAGGACGACATCGTCATTGGTACGCCGCTCGCGAACCGACCGTTGGCCGAGCTCGAGCACACCTTCGGCTACTTCGTGAACACCGTGGCGATGCGCGTAGCGGTTGATCCCCATGCCTCGTTTGTCGATGTTCTAACTGAAACGCGGAAGAAATCGCTCGCGGCCTACGAGCATCAGGCGGCGCCGTTGGATCAGGTCGTGAAGGCGCTCGGCGTCGCGCGTTCACCGGATCATTCGGTGCTGTTTCAGACGTTGTTCGTGTTGCAAAACACGGAGGCGACACAGCTCACGTTGCAAGGTGTTGAGGTGCGCAACTACGAGACCCCAAGGCTACATGCGCAGTTCGATCTGTCGCTGGACTTGCAGGAAAGTGGCGGAGAGCTCGTTGGCGTCTTCGAGTATGCCGAGGCTTTGTTCGCTAGGTCGCGCATGACGCGTATGGCGGAGCATTTCGTTGCTCTTTTGCGGGCAATCGTAGCGTCGCCGCAAATCGCGACGCGTGGGCTCTCTTTTCTCACCGAGGCCGAGCGCGCGAAAATGTGTGTCTGGAATCAGACAAGTGTTGCGCGGGAGGCTGGCGTCACGTTGGTGAGCTTGTTCCTCGAGCAAGTAAAGCTAGCGCCGAGCGCCATTGCGTTGTCGCTCCATGGCGAAACCCTGAGCTACGCCGAGCTTGACCGTCGTTCCAACCGTATCGCCAACCGCCTGCGCCGAGCCGGCGTCCAACGTGATGTCATCGTCGGTATTTGCGCCAGGCGTTCGTTCGAGATGATTGCCGCGGTGCTCGGTGTGCTCAAAGCAGGTGGCGCTTACCTTCCACTTGACGCGAGCTACCCCCCAGATCGTCTGGCCTACATGTTGGAAGACGCCTGTTGTCAGCACGTCGTGGCCACCGAGGTAGAGGCAGCTCTTATTCGAGTGATTTTGCCAAAGATCTCGATCACGACGCTCGATGCATCGTGGTCCCAGCTCGATGACGAGAGCGCCGAAGCGCCTGCATACGAACCGTTGCCGCAGGATTTGGCTTATGTGATCTACACGTCTGGGTCGACCGGGAAACCAAAAGGCTCTCTCAATGAGCATCGCAACATCGTCAATGCGCTGCTCGCCGAACGTAGCTTGTACGCGATCAACTCGTCGGATCGTGTGATTCAGCTTGCGTCCATTTCGTTCGACGTTTCAGTGCGCGAAATCTTCAGCGCGCTCACCAATGGCGCCGTGCTTTGCCTCACTGAAGAACCGCTCGTTGGCGAACGTTTGCATCAATTTCTTTCCGCCGAGCGCATCACTAGCATCGAGATCGTTCCGTCCGTGCTGGCCACGGTGCCTGTCAGGCCTTTGCCAGATTTGCGGATCATTAGCCTCGGTGGCGAAGCCTCCCCTGTGCGCCTTGCTGATCAGTGGCTCGCGCCGGGGCGCAAAGTCATTAACGGCTATGGTCCGAGCGAGTGCGCGGTCGAGGTCACCTGGTTCGTGCACTGTGCAAACGTCGCCCAGCGTTTCGTTCCAGTGGGCCGACCTATCGACAACACCGAGATCTACATACTCGACTCACAACAGTCGTTGGTGCCGATTGGGGTCCCTGGGGAGATTGTCGTCGGCGGAGCCAATGTTGGTCGCGGCTATTTGAATCGTCCGCAGTTGACGCGTGAGAAGTTCATCACCAATCCGTTCCGACCCCACGAACGCATGTACCGAACCGGCGATGTCGGGCGATTTCTCGAGGATGGCACCATCGAGTATCTCGGGCGCGCCGACGACCAAGTCAAAGTTCATGGGTTGCGCATCGAGCTCGGCGAAGTCGAGAGTGTGATCAGTCGCGAGCCAGGGATCATTCGAAGCGTCGTTGTTGTCCACGAGGGACCGCGCGGCAAAGAGCTCGTTGCCTACTACACCTCAGCGAGACCGATCTCAGGCGACGAGCTCAAGCGAGCGCTGCTGCGATCTCTGCCGGCGTACATGGTGCCTAATTTGTGGATGGCGCTCGAGGAAATGCCGCTTCTGGCGAGCGGCAAGATCAATCGCAAAGCGCTCCCGGCGCCGAGCCTGCGCGCGCTGAGCTTGGTACCGCCTGAGACGCCCGAGCAAGAAAAGCTCTGTGCGATTGTCGCCGAACTGCTAGGCATCGAAGAAGTCGGCATCGATGACGATTTCTTCGCACTCGGTGGCCATTCTCTCTTGAGCGCGCAGCTCGTTTCACGCATCGACAGTGAGCTCGGCCATCGCCTGCGGCTCTCAGACGTCTTCGAGCACCCGACGGTCCGCGGCTTGGCTCGTTTGCTGCCCCCGTCGAGGAGCGAACGCGCCACGCCGATTGTGCGTGTGAGTCGTGAGCTTGCGCAGCCGCTGTCGTCGCAACAAGAGCGGCTATGGTTCTTGGCGCAGCTCGATCCGTCGAGCAGCGCCTACGTGATCGCTGGCGGCGTTCGTCTACGTGGAGGCCTGGACACGGTCTTGTTTCAGGCCTGTCTTGCTGAGCTCGTGCAACGCCATGAAGCGCTACGCACGGTCTTCATCTGGGATGGTCAGAGCGCCACGCAGAGGGTCTTGCCCACCTTTCAGACCTTTCCTTACGCGCAGTGGCGAATGAACGGCGAGTCCGAGGCCACGATTCGTGAGCGAGTTGAAGCTGAGCTCAATCGACCGTTCGACCTGGCGACGGGGCCACTCGTACGCTTCGTGCTGGTCGAGCGCGCTGACGACGAATGGGTGCTCGGCGTGAGCATGCACCACATCATCTCTGATGGTTGGTCGTTAGCCACGCTCACTCGGGAGCTTGGCGCGCTTTATTCGCAGCGCAGCGGCACGGGTGGTCAATCGCTCGGGGCGTTGCCTCTGCAGTATCTCGACTACTCCGCTTGGCAGGCAACACAGGCGGCAGAAAGCGAAGCGGGCCTCTCGTTTTGGGCGAAAATGCTGAACGCTGCACCCGAGCTGCTCGAACTTCCAACGGATGCCCCGCGTCTACCAGCCCCGGGTGGCCGCACAGCGATGCAGCAGGACTTCGTGCTCGATGCTGAGCTGACACGTTCGCTCAAAGCGCTCTCGGCCAAGCATGGCGCCACGCTCTATATGACCTTGCTCGGCGTCTACGCGGTGCTGCTTGCTCGCTACAGCGGCCAAGACGACATCGTCATTGGGACGCCTGTCGCAAACCGCCCGCGGCGCGAGCTCGAAGGCGTGGTGGGGTTCTTCGTCAACACCTTGGCGCTGCGATTGAACATCGACGGCAACCGACACTTCGGCGATATCATCGCGGAGACCAAGCGGGTCGCCTTGGCTGCGTTCGAGCACCAGTCGACGCCGTTCGATCGCGTGGTTGCGGCGCTTGGTCAAGCGCGCAGCACGAGTCACTCGCCGGTGTTTCAAACGCTGTTCACGTTACAGAATCTGGAGGCAACGGAGCTCGCGCTCGGTCAGGTGACACTCAGCGAGTATCCGCTCTCTCGGCCGCATACCCAGTTCGATCTGTCGTTGGGGCTGAGCGAGCGAAACGGCGAGCTCGTGGGGCATTTCGAATACGCAAAGGAGCTGTTCGGTAGCGAGCGTATGCGTAGGATGGCCGGGCACTTCGTTCTGCTGGCGAGCGCGCTCGCACAAAACGACGCGGAGCCTGTGGGCGCTGCTCCACTGCTCGGGATCGACGAGCAAGCGCAGCTGCGGGCTTGGAACGACACTAGGGTCGAGTTTGGCAGTAGCGAGCTCGTTCACGAGTTGTTCAGTGCGCAAGCGAAGAAGACACCGGAAGTCACTGCTGTCGAATTTGGTCCCGTGAGCATGAGTTACGCAGCGCTGGACGAGCGGTCGAATCAGTTGGCGCACCTGCTGCTCAAGCACGGCGTTGGTCGTGGGTCGTTGGTTGGCGTGTGCGCGCAGCGATCGCTGGAGATGGTGGTTGCGTTGCTCGGGGTATGGAAGGCTGGGGGCGCCTACGTGCCGCTCGATCCCACGTATCCGAAAGCTCGTCTCGATTATATGTTTGCCGATGCCAATGCGAAGGTGACCATCGCCACGGAAACCACGCGCTCTTTGATCAGTGGCACGGTGGTGCAACTCGACGCTTCGTGGCGTGCACTCGAGAGCGAGCCCTCCAGCTTGCCGCAAGTGCAAGCTCGCGCTGATGACCCTGCGTACATGATCTACACTTCTGGCTCGACCGGCAGGCCCAAGGGCGCACTGATCAGTCACGCTGCCATCGCCAACCACATGCGATGGATCGTCGATGCATTTCGCATTGGCGCGGCCGATCGCGTGCTGCAGAAAACCCCGTTCAGCTTTGATGCGTCGGTTTGGGAGTTTTGGGCGCCGCTCATCGTGGGTGGTCAGTTGGTGCTAGCGAAACCCGACGGGCATGGCGATGCGAGTTATCTAGTGAGCGAGATCGTCGCCAAACGCATTTCTGTCGTTCAGGCAGTGCCATCCCTCCTCGAGATGCTGATTGCCGACGCAGGCTTTGGTGCGTGCAAGTCGCTGCGCCATGTCTTCTGCGGCGGTGAGGCACTCGCCCACAGTTTACAGAAGCGATTTTTTGCGAGCTCTGACGCTGCCCTGCACAACTTGTACGGGCCGACGGAAGCTACCATAGATTCTACCTTCTGGACGTGCAGGCGACTCGATCCACGCAGCGTGGTTCCCATTGGTCGCCCGATAGCTAACGTGCAAGTGTATGTGCTCGATACTCAGCAGCGCCCTGTCCCGATCGGCGTCAAGGGGGAGCTGTACATTGGTGGGGTCAATGTTGGGCTTGGCTACCTCAACAAGCGAGAGCTCACGGCAGAGAAATTCGTGACCAACCCACAGCGTCCCGGAGAACGGATGTACCGAACCGGTGACCTCGGACGCTATCTCGAAGACGGCTCGATCGAATACCTTGGTCGCATCGACGCACAGGTAAAAGTCCGTGGGTTCCGCATCGAGCTGGGCGAAATAGAGGCGGCCCTGGCTGAGCAATCTGGCGTCCATCAATCGGTCGTCGTCGTATACGAGGGTCCTCGCGGCAAGGAGCTGGTTGCCTATTATGTGGGCTCCGCAAGGCCCCAAACGCTACGCGAAGGTCTTCTACGATCACTCCCTGAGTATATGGTCCCGCACATGTGGGTCGCGCTGGAGGCGATGCCGCTTTCACCAAGCGGGAAGATCGATCGCAAAGCATTGCCGGCGCCTAATCTGCAGCGCGAGGTGACGCAGGTGCCTCCGGAATCGCCGCTGCAAACGCGCCTCTGCGAGCTGTTTGGCGAGCTCTTGCACGTCAAAGACGTGGGCATCGATGACAGTTTTTTCTCGCTTGGCGGTCACTCCTTGCTCACGACGCAACTCGCGGCCCGCATCCGAGGCGAGCTCGGCTACTCAATCAAGCTGGTTGAAATCTTCGAACACCCAACAGTACGCCAGTTGTCAGCATTGATTGAACGTTCGCAGCGTGAGTTGCTTGCTCCCATCCCGCGCGTGAGCCGTCAGCAGTCGCATCCTCTCTCCTCACAACAGGAACGTTTGTGGTTCTTGTCGCAACTCGATCCGATGAGCAGCGCCTATATCATCGCGAGCGGCGTACGCCTGCGTGGCCCTGTTGACGCAGCCGTCATGCAACAGAGCGTCGTTGACTTGGTCGAGCGTCATGAAGCGCTGCGAACGGTGTTCGAATGGGATGAGCAACACGTCACGCAGCGCGTGCTCTCCTCTTTTAGTCATTTTCCGTACGCGCAGTGGCGTTTACTGGGAGCGAGCGATGCGTCCGTTCGCCAGCGGCTGGAGGCAGAGCTCAATCGTCCGTACGACTTAGCGAAGGGTCCGCTTGTCCGTTTCGTGCTCGTGGAGCTCGGCGCGAACGAGTGGCTCCTCGGCGTTAGCATGCACCATATCATCTCTGATGGTTGGTCTCTCTCGGTTCTCACCAAGGAGCTCGGTGAGATTTACGCACGCCTTAGCGGAGCAGGGGGGGCTCCTCACGCCGCGCTTTCGTTGCAGTACCTCGACTACGCGTGCTGGCAGTCTGCGCAAACAGCGGAGCAGGAAGCGGGTTTGGCGTTTTGGAAACAGTCGCTCGCCGGAGCGCCCGAGCTGCTCGAGCTGCCACTCGATGCGCCGCGTCTTCCTGCTCCCGGGGGGAGAATTGCAGCGGAGCAACCGCTGCGGCTTGGTATAGAGCTGACACGTGAGATCAATGCGTTCGCCGCCAAACATGGCGCCACGCTTTATATGACCCTGCTCAGCGCATTCGCTGTGTTGCTTTCGCGCTATAGCGGCCAAGAGGAGGTGGTCATTGGTTCCCCGGTGGCCAACCGCCCGCGCAGCGAGCTCGAGGGCATAGTTGGCTTTTTCGTGAACACGTTGGCGCTGCGGGTGCCGGTCGATGGTCACAAGCGCTTCGGGGAAATTCTGAGCGCCACGAAACAAACGGCGCTCGCTGCGTTCGAGCATCAGTCGACACCCTTCGATCGTGTTGTGGCTGCGCTTGGTCAAGCTCGGAGCACAAGCCATTCGCCGGTGTTTCAAACAATGTTCGCATTGCAAAACATGCAGACAAGCACGTTGAATCTCGGGCCGGTGACGATCAGTGAATACGTGATTCCGCGTCCGCATACGCAGTTCGATTTGTCGCTCGGGCTCACCGAGGAAGCGGGTGAGATAGTCGGCCGGTTCGAGTATGCGAAGGAGCTTTTCAGTCCCGTACGCATGCGACGCATGGCGGAGCATTTCGAACAATTGCTCCGTGCGCTGATCGCCCCGGATGCGGAAGAAGTGGGCGCCGTTCATTTCGTTAGCGATACTGAGCAGCGGGCGATTCTCGCCTGGAACGAAACTGACGTTGCGTTCGCCGATATGCCGCTCGTGCATGAAGCGATCTCTGGGCAGGCGAAGAAGACACCAAACGCTGTGGCGCTTCAAATCGGCGAACGCTCGATGAGCTATCAGATGCTCGACGAGCGTTCGAATCAGCTTGGGCATCTATTGCGAAGACGGGGTGTGGGTCGCGATGTCCTCGTCGGCGTGTGTGCTGAGCGTTCGCTCGAGATGCTGGTGGCACTTCTTGGGGTGCTCAAGTCGGGCGGCGCGTACGTTCCGCTCGATCCAAGCTATCCAAAGGATCGGCTCGCCTTCATGCTGAGCGATTCGAACGCCAAGGTGGTGATCACAACGGCGGCAACGCGGGATGTTCTATCAGTCGACTCGTTGCTGCTTGATGAGCGTTGGGACGCGCTCGCAGCAGAGAGCACCGCGGCGCCGACGGTTCAGTCTAGCCCCGATGATCTCGCGTACATGATTTACACTTCGGGCTCGACGGGCAAGCCAAAAGGAGCGCTCAATACGCACGCGGGTGTTCGTAATCGTCTGATTTGGGGCATGCGCACGTTTCCACTCGACCCTGCGCGCGACGTCTTGCTGCAAAAGACCCCCTTTAGCTTCGACGTCTCGGTGCCAGAATTCTTTTCGCCGCTGATGCAGGGTTGTCGGCTCGTGCTTGCAAAGCCTGAGGGGCACCGCGATGCGGCTTATCTTGCCGATGAGATCCAACGTCGTGGGATTACAATCGTTCACTTCGTTGCACCAATGCTCGAAGCGTTCTTGCAGCACGACGCTTCGCAGCACTGCCGTTCGATACGCCTCGTGATGACGAGCGGTGAGGCCGTGCCCTACGAGCTTGTGCAACGATTTTATGCGAGGATGCCTTGGGCGCGGTTGCACAATCTCTATGGTCCAACCGAGGCTGCCGTCGAGGTCACTTGGTGGCCGTGTCAGGCTGACGACCCACGAGGCATCGTACCCATTGGGCATCCCATCGCCAATACTCAGATGTATGTGCTCGACGCGAGGCGTGAGCCGGTTCCGATTGGGGTCAAGGGCGAGCTGTACATCGGTGGCGTCAACGTTGGCCGTGGTTACTTGAACAACACTGCGCTCACCGAAGAAAAATTCGTCGCGAATCCGCGGCGGCCTGGCGAGC
>JBIKMD010000864.1:0-3172 GCA_044359465.1 Myxococcota bacterium | reverse complement strand
AGGTGCCTGCAATATCCGTGTTGGTGAGCGGGTTTTTCACAAATTCAATGAAGGCAGTGCTGTGGTCACTCGTAGCGGCGTGCAAAATGCCACGCGTGTTGTCGACACGGAGCCAGCGCGGAGTGGCAGCATCGGAATAGTTCCAGATGCGCGCCCCCTCGAAGATGCCCTTCGTGAGCGGAAGCGCCGGGCACAGCGGCGTGCAATCTCCATTCGGCAGACAGCTTCTGCCGCCCAAACAGCTTCCGCAGCTGGGCGTGCGTGAGACCCCGCAGCGATCGGTCACCGCAAAGGTTCCGCATGAGCGCTGCGCAGTCTCGCAGAGCTCGGCGTCGGATTCAGGCGTGACACTACAAACGCAAGCACCCGAAACACAGGCGACGTTGGCCGACACAGCACAGGACCCGCAGCTCGCGACGGTCCGTGCTACGTTGCAATTGTCCGTGCCGCTCACCGCGCCGCAGCTCTTCACCAGTCGAGCGCAGAACGCCGCGTCCGTCTCTGGCACACACACGGGCGGCGGCATGGGATTTGGCTCGCACGGGTCACAAGGCGCGGCCATGTCGCAGGCTGCGCACACACCACCGCAATCGACGCCGCTTTCATCCGCATCCTGCACGCCGTTACGGCAGGTGCTCGGCGTCAAATCCACACTCTTGTCACGCTCGATAAATGTCTCGAACGATACACATCCTGCGAACAAGAAGCACGGCAGCACGAGTCGCAAGGCGGCAGTCATTGTTTGAAATCTACCTCGATTGTCTGGGTTTGTCCGGCCCGTAATGCAGGTTCGAAAACGCGCTCTCCGTAGGCCGGATTGTCGACGACAATGCGGTGTTTACCAGGGGGCAGCTCGAAGCGCGCCGAGAGTTGCCGCCGGCCCTGCTCTCTGCCGTCGATTTTCACATTGGCCCACTGCTTCAAAGTCATCTGCAGCGTGGCCAGCTTTGGTGCTTCGGGCACGACTCGCTGCGGCGGTGGCTCCACTGGCGGCGGGGTCACTTCGATTTGCGCTGGCGCTGCAGGCGCGGGCAGATCGGTCTGCGTCTCTGCTGGAGGCGGGAGCTGCGCTTGCGGTACGGGCAACACTGGCAAAGGCCCGGCACGTGTGGGCGTCCGCAGCATGAACGCAACTACCACCGCCAACACCACGGCCGCGGCGATGCCCGCTGCTACAAAACGCCCGCGCCTCGGTGCTGGCCGCGCGGACGGCGCAGTGGAAAGCCGCGTGCTTGGCGCCGTCGCAATCTGCGTTCGGCCCGAGTGCGTGTCGTCTTCCGTCTTGACCGTAATGGTTTGGATCTGTGTGCCCTCACCACTGGTCACGTCAAAACGCATGAGGCGGACAGAGGTTGTCTCGTCCGCGCGTTGGCAGAAGCGCTCAAAAGTCTCGGAGAACCGCGGCATTTTTTGCGACAGCGCAAGAAACGCACTGCGCGCACGTTTGGCCGATGCAATCCGCGCAGCGGGGTCCGCTTGGGTCATGGAGCCAATCAAAGCGGCGAGATCAGGACTCACACTCGTTGGAAGCGGCGTCATTTGACCATTCACAATTTGCCGCATCAGATCGAGCATGGTGGTGGCCGCAAAGGGCTGCGCTCCGCTCACCAAAAAGTGCAGCGTCAGGCCGAGCGAGTACAGGTCGCCAAGCAGCGTGGCTGTCTCTTCTCGCAGCAGCTCCGGTGGCAAATAGGTAGGTGTGCCTACGACACTGGTGTTGGCGCGCCCGGCCAAAGTCTTGCCTGCTGCGTCACTCGTCGCACGGGCAACACCAAAATCGAGCAACACAATTCGACCGTTTTTGCAGACGAAGATGTTCGCAGGCTTCAAATCCCGATGCAGAATCGTGTGCGCATGGGCCGCATCGAGGCCGGCTAGCGCGCCGAGTGCCACACCGACGACGGCCGCTTCTGGGAGAGGGCCTAGCTCGGCAACCAATGTCTGCAGATCGGACCCATCTAACCACTCTGTACACAGCCAAGGCTCCTCGGCCTCAGCATCCGCATCCAGCATACGCACGACATTGGGGTGATCGAGCACAGCGAGCGCCTTGAGCTCACGCGCGAGCCAGCGCGTATCGTGCGCCACCCCATCGATCGCCGCGAGCACTTTGACCGCCACCGTTTTTTGCGTTCGTTTGTCCGTCGCGCGGTACACTTTGGCGCTCGCGCCTTCGCCGGCGACGGCCTCCAAAACGTAGCGCCCTGCGAGCGTGCTTCCCAGTTGCGACGGCATTGCTGATTCCTTACCAGTTCTCGGATACTATCTCGACATGCGTGCGTTCGTCCTGCTTCTCATCTTGTTCGTTGCGCCGGTGGCCGCGGCCGCGCCCAAAGGCGCCGAAAAAAAACAAGCGCGCGCTATGAAGCTCTTTGAGCTCGGCAAGTACAAAGAAGCAGCGCAAATCCTGCGTGACACGCTCGACGGACTCGACGCCCAGGACAAAGGCAGCCCACTCGAGAGAGATGTGCGCTCGCGCCTCGTGCTGGCGTTGTTTTCGGCGGGCGACAAAACAAAGGCGCGCAGCGAGTACCGCACCTTGCGCGAGCATTTTCCTAGCTTTCGCTTCGACCCCGACCAGGTGTTTCCAGAAGTCATTGCGTTCTTCGAGCAAGCAGAGCCGCCCACCGTGGTGGCAGCGCCCACGAGCGCGCCCGTCATCACCGTTGCGCCGGACGCGCCGCGACAAATCGAAATCGTCGCAACTGCGCCCGTGACGAGTCCTGCTACACGGACGTGGCATTGGTACTACCTGGCGCCACTCGGCATTGGCCAATTCCTCGCGGGATCGCCAGTTCGCGGTGCAATCTTGCTGGCGCTCGAGCTCGGCTTCATTGCCATGAATGTCGCGGGATTCGTCTTGCTGGAACAACAACGTGGCGGCAGCGCCGATCGGACGGTCACCTCGCTGGCTCAAGCAAATACCGCACGCGCGATTATGAACACGGGCTTTTTTGGCATGCTCGGCACCTTTGCTTTCGGTATCGTCGATGGTGCAGCTCTTGAGCCCTGACTTTGGACGCCCTGGCGCCCCTCCGTAGCTGCTTGGCGCGAGCACAGCGCACGAAAAGAAGCGGCAAGGAACCCGGCCAGCGCACACTTCGGTAGACTAGAAAGAGGCGGACGCCCTACATGCGGATTGACGACAAAAAACCAACGATCGTGACGCCTC
>JBIKMD010000862.1:0-3173 GCA_044359465.1 Myxococcota bacterium | reverse complement strand
AAGGCTGAAGTCATCAAGCAGCACAACCAAGCGAAGAAAAACATCGAGCAGATGAAAGAACGCATGCAGCAGCGCGAGCTCGAGATGCAGACGAAGATGCTCGAAATCGTCAACAGCCTGCTGGTTGTGAGCCTCGAATCCACCAGCAATTTGATCACCAGTGACAGCGCAAAGTTAGGCTTCGATCGCGGCGGCGCGCGCGCCTAGTGCACCGTGCCAGCGCTGATGTCGTTTCGTGACCGAAGTATTGCGGGACCGCGTTGTTGCCGTTAGCTTTCCCGGGGGAGCGTTCATGGCCAACGAAGAACAAGACACACAGCGGGATATCGAGGCGCAGCTGAGCGACGCTGAACGCGTCGCACGCTTCAAAGCCGGTTTGCCGGCTTCGATCAAAGAAGAAGACAAAGAGATGCTGGCCGAATATGCAGCGGAAGGCCTCGCCGAATACAAAGAAACGCAAGACCCGAGTTATCTTGTTGGGCTCAAATCATTTGGCGCCACACAAGAAGCTGTCGACGCTGCGATTTCTATGGGCGAGCAGCTCGTACGCCAAGGGTTGCTCGAGCAAGCAGCCAAATGGTTCGCGGGGCTGCTTCCACTAGAGCCAATGAACCCCAAGGCTTACCTGTGGACCGGCATTGTTGCGCAAAAGATGAAAGACTACGGCAGCGCGATTACCGCCTATCGCCTGGCGCGTTCGCTCGATCCGGAGTTAGCGGCGGCATACCTCTACCTTGGTGAATGCCTGCTCCTCCAAGGCGAGCACGACGTGGCCTTCGCGGAGCTGCGCATCGGCCTGGACCTGAGCAAGGGTCAAAAAGGCCTGGTAGCGCTCCGCCAGCGCGCTGAAAAGTTCCTTTCGATCCAAGAGAAGCTAAAGCAGGTGGCTACCAAAGCACCCTGAGTAACGTTCGCAAGGTGTGAGGGTAGGGGTTAAGCTCTAGGCGAGGAGGCTTGAAGCATAGCCTCAAAGCGCCGCGCCAAGCTTGTTTGGACGGTGCGCAAAGACGAGGCTCAAGCATAGCCTCAAAGCGCCGCGCCAAGCTTGCTTGGACGGCGCGCAATAGGAGGGCCGAGTGGCCAATGACAGCGTCGCGGCGACCATGGCGAGGATGGTCGAGCAAAGTGCGAAAAAAATGTACCGCGGCAGCGTGACGCTGTCTGACGTCGTTGGCATTTCCGACGACGAGCTCGAAGCGCTCTATGGCGTCGGTTACCACCTCTTCAATTGGGGCAAGTACCAACCTGCGCTCGATATTTTTTCGGTGCTCACGTTGTACTCACCGTTCAAGGGTCACTACTGGCGCGCCGCGGGCGCCGTGAATCAGGCGATGAAACGCTACAAAGAAGCGGTGATGGCTTATGACATGGCGCTCACCAACAACAGTCGTGACGCGGTTAGCCTCACCTATCGCGGCGAATCGCTGATTGCGCTTGGAGATATTCCGGGCGGCGTTCGCGATCTCAAGAAGGCTGTCGAATGCGGTGAGGCCGTCGCTGCTTACGCGGTCTGGGTAAAGCGCGCGCAAACGCTACTGTCTGTGCGCGAAAGCGCGCCGCCAAGCGGCCAATAAGGGGACTCGCGCCATGGACGAATCACTCGATCTGAACAATCCAGAAACGTCGAATCTGCTGTTGGCAATCAAGAAGTTGGCCTTCTCGCCTGCCCTCGACGGAATCAGTGGAAACGATCTGGCGGGGTTCTCAGACGAAGAGCTCAACTCTACTTATGCGACCGCATGCCAGCAGGTGTCCGTCGGTCAGCTTCGACCGGCCGCCAAGCTGTTTGCCATGCTCATTGCGATGCGCAGCGGCGAGGGAAAGTATTGGCGCGGCCTGGCCCTGTGCATGCACCGTTGGAACTTGTATCCGGTTGCGAACTTTCTCTATTCAGGCGCGCTCGACCGCGACCCAGATGATGTCGTGAGCCGTGTTTTTCGCGCGGAAGTCCTGTTTGCGATGAAGCTGCCAGCCAAAGCCCGTACGGAAGCGCAGCGGGCGATCGACGATGGTAAGCGGCTCGGCCGGCGTGAGGACCAAGGGTACGTTCGCCGCGCCGAAAAGCTCATTCAATTCATGCATAGCGCCAGCGAAGGCGCTCAGACATTTGAAGCGCGAACTTGAATTTTGGCTAACCCAGGCAGCGTGTGCCTGGGTACTGACAGGTAGGTCCCTCGGCGCTTTGCCATGGGGAACCCATGGAGTGATCGCATGACCGTGATTGGAAATGCCCCGGCACCGAAGACCACCGTTGGTAATGCGGATGTGCTTCCAGGCGGCGCGCCCCCTGCCGCGAATAAGCTTGTAGACGGCGTTGTCCCTGGCGAGGGCGTTCCCCTTCCAAATGGCGACGTGACCGGTGCGAATGCGCAGGCAAAAACTGAAGGCGCGAAGGACACTGCGCGCGCCGAAGCCCCCAAGCAACCGACGGTTAAATTCGACAACGACGGCGTCGATAAGTCGCAGGACAAGCGCCTCGTGGATATGTCGCCACTTGGCGAGCCGCAGCTTCCCGAAAGCGAGACCAAACAAGCGGGTGTTCGCTCGGGAGTGCAAGCGGATCAAACCAATGCCCTGACGGGCGTGCTCGGGGATATCCTCAAACAAGCGGCGAGCTTCGAATCGCTCAAACAAGTCACCGAGCGCGTGCAATTTTTGGCGGAGAATCCAGACCAAAGCATGGTCACGCAGTTCTTCGGCGCGGATTTTGGTGGGAAGTTCGCTGGACTGCTGTCGGAAATGCCAGGCGTTGGCAATGAGCGACTGCTCAAGGACATGGAAGTAACATTCGGCCCATTCGCAGCCCAAATGACCAAGGACTATCTCGGTCAGGTGGAAGGGGCGTTTGCCAAGATCTTCAATGACGGCGCTGGGATGAGAGCGCTTGGTGGGTTGGACGAAAAAGCGTGGGACAACTGCGTTGATGCGCTCACGTCGGGTTTTGAAACGCTCAAGCCCTTCGCTCAGGGCGGGGAGCTCAGCCCGGAGGCCATGCGTCAGCTAGCCGGCGTCCCTGAGGGGACGCAATTGGAAGAGCTCGATGTGTTGAGCTCTCCTTTGGCCGGCATCATGGCCGCCTTAAACCCGAACGGGGCGCTCGGCAAAGCTGGTGCGCTCGATGGGAAGGGTCAAAAGCTAGACATCGCGAACATGGCAAAGACGGCCATGCTGTG
>JBIKMD010000863.1:0-3173 GCA_044359465.1 Myxococcota bacterium | reverse complement strand
AGGGATCGCCAACGAAAGTCAGATCGAAGATGCCGTAGGATTGCGCCGTGTACGCGTTCACGAGCGTGTAGTCGGCAGTGAGAATCTCGCTGAACGGGCGGTCGTTACGCACCACATGCGCAATCAGGTTGAGCGGCTCGCGCCCAATGCCCCAGTTTGCACCGTAGGCGTTCGCAACGTAGTCTGGCGAGTTGCCCTCATACACTTCGAAATATTGCGCATTCGGAAAACGGTCGCGATCCAAGATCTGCGTGCCGTCGCCAATGTAGCGGTCGGTCAGAAGGAAGTCGTTGTAGATCTCTTTGAGACGATCGTAGAACGGCTCCTCCTTCATCATTTGGTCCAGCACGAGCTCGAGGCCCGCTTGGCCTTTGGTGCGTACCAGCTCTTTTTCAAAGGAGTCGGGAAGTCGGCCCGCAATCGACATGCTGGCTTTACGAAGCGTCTGATTCCAATCCGCGAGCTCGAGGTCGCTATAGAAAGCGGCGCAAGCGGCGTTGCACTCCGTTTTCTGGGTTTGGCAAGACGTGAGCGCGGCAGCAGCGAAGGGAACGACGAGAAGGAGATCACGCAAGCGTTTCATTTGAACGACCCCACTTCGTGAATGGCCAGACACAACCGTGACAATTCATTGATAGCTGGCTGGGAGCGATTCGTCGAACGAAAACGTCCTAAACTGGAAAAAACCACATCCTCACAGCTTTACCTGCACGCCGACGAGGAAGTTCACGGCGACGAGGAAATAGGCCTCTGCACGCTGCGCTGCGAGCGTTGAGGTGGCGCGCGGTCTACCGTAGGGCGCGTACCAGCCGGGGCCAATATCCGTGATCTGGAAGAGGCCGATATCGGACTTCTTGAAGGTGTACGTCATCCCCAATCGGCCAACGATGCCGAGCTGAGGCACGGGCAAGCTCAGCGCTACGAACAGCAGCGTGCCCTGTGCCATCGGTCCAAAGATGAATTCGATGTTATCGGCAAAAAAGTAAGACATCAGCAGGCCAATTTCGGCGTGTGCTGCAATGGAGAATCCGCCGAACATATAGCGCACGTTCAATTGTGCGTTCGTGTGGAACGAGAACGCCAAGCGAAATTTCCCAGTGCTAGCGAGCTGGCCGCGCATCTCGATGCCAGGCGCAAAGCCAAGCGGGTAGCCTGAGATGCGCAGGCCCAAACCAAAATCGAAGCCTTTCTTCGAAGAGAAGAAATAGAACGCCTCGAGGCCGCCATTGCCATAACCATCGCCAAACGAGTGCGTCCCGCCAAACCCGCTCAGCCGCAGCGCGTCCTCGCCTCCGAGCGTCGCACCACCGCGTGTACCCCATTGCCGATAGCCTGTGCCGTAAGGGCGCGGCTTGTTCGTCTGTGTCGCATCGCCCTCGTCTTCCGTGGGCGCTATCTTCTTGAGCTCCTGCTTCGGCTCTTCTTTCACGACCGGCGCCGGCGCCGCTGCCGGCGCTTCCTTCTCATGCTTCTTGGCTTTTGCAGCCGCCCCCTCATGACCTACGAGCAACAACACAACGAATAAAGCTGATCGCATTTGTCAGGAGGCTACCCGAGATAATGGGGTCAGGTACCATTATTTCGTTCAACTATTGGACACCCGACCCCACACTTTTTTAGGCGCTGGCGCGTTTGAGGCGATCGCGCGCGGCATCCCAGGCTTCGCCTTTGGGGACGTCTTCGACGAGAATGTGGGAGCAGCCGGCGTCTTCTAGATCGTGGAGCGCGTTGTAGAGGGCGGAGGCGTACTCGGCGGGATCTTGAGGAAGGCGGCGAAGAATGAGGCCTTCTTGGCCTACAGCGATGTTCGAATGCATGAGTACGCCCACCCGGCCGCGCAGTTTTTTGACCCGCATGATGCGATCTTGGAGTAGACCCGCGTCGCCTGTGGGCACCATGGCGAGCTGCGCTTTGGGTGCGTAGTGTTTGACGCTTTGTCCTGGTGATGGACGCGCATGCTCGTCACTCACGTTTTCGCTGACGACGGCAATGCGACCGATCACCTTCTCGATCTGAGATGGCGTGACTGAGCCGGGGCGCAAGATAGTCGGCACCGGCCCCGAGAGATCTAACACCGTAGACTCCACGCCCACGCCTGCAGGGCCGCCGTCCAAGATGAGATCGATTTTGCCGCTGAGCCCTTTGCGCACATGCTCGGCACGCGTAGGCGAAATTTCCGTATACAAATTGGCGCTTGGGGCAGCGAGCGGTTCTTCAAGTGCGGCCAGGAGTGCGCGCGCCACGGGATGTGAGGGTGAGCGCACGGCCACCGTCGCAAGCCCGGCACTGACGGCAAGGGGGACGATCGGCTTTTTCGGCAGAATCAAAGTGAGCGGTCCGGGCCACAACGCTGTGGCGATGGCGCGCGCTGTTTCTGGCCACTCGGCGCACACGGTTTGGGCCATGACTTCGTCCAGGACATGCACAATGAGCGGATTCGTCGCTGGGCGCCCCTTTGCCGCGAAGATCTTTTTGACGATCTCTTCGTGCAGAGCCAGCGCGCCAAGGCCGTAAACGGTTTCAGTAGGGAAGGCCACGAGGCCGCCCTTCTTCAGCGTCATTGCGGCCAAACGAATGAGCTCTTCTTCTGGCTCAATCGGATTGATGGTGATCGTTGCGGTCACGAGCGTTGCTGCAACGCTTCGCCGAGTTTTCGCAAGGTATTGCCAATGGCTTCTTTGAATCGTGGCAATTCGGTCTCTGCGAGAGGTTCAATACGAACCGGCTTGAGCGAGAAGGGATTAATGAACGCGCCGCCGCGTTTGAGTCCAAAATGCAGATGCGGCCCTGACGACAACCCCGTGTTGCCGCTCGAGCCAATCACGGTCTTTTGCGCCACGCGTTGGCCGACACGCACGTTGATCGCAGACAGATGCGCGTAGGCGCTCTCGAGCCCATTCGGGTGGCGCACCGTGACGAACTTGCCATAGCCGCCCTGCCATCCGGCAAAGGTGACCTTGCCGTCGCCGATAGCCCACACCGGCGTTCCGATGCTTGCAGAAAAATCCACGCCCGCGTGCTGGCGCGTGTAGCCGAGCACGGGATGCCGGCGCGATCCAAACTTACTCGTGACGTGCGCGAATTTGAGCGGGCTCTTGAGGAACTCTTTGCGCAGCGAACGGCCATTCTCGTCGTAGAATGTTTCGTCGCCGCTCGTGGGCACATAACGAAAC
>JBIKMD010000043.1:0-11123 GCA_044359465.1 Myxococcota bacterium | reverse complement strand
AAACGGCAGCAGGCGGTGATAGTAGTCAATCGCCAGGTGTCTTGCATCGATTGCAGCTTTCTCGCTTGCCTGCGACCACTCGATGATGTCGAGTAACGCGAGAACCTCATCGAAGCGCGCGAGCGGACGACGCACTAGTGTGTACCTAGGCAGATGGTTTGCCACCGCAGTGAACGTTGCGATTTCTGCAGTGATGGGGTCGGCGGCGTGCTCTGGCGCGATGCCCGCTTGTCTGGCGAAGCCTCTAGAAGCGCCAGCGGGTTGCGTCTTCATCAGGTCAATGACGGTGACCGGGGGTGACTCACCGCGAAGACGCCGCAGCACGACGACAGCCTCCGCTGCGCAGGAACGAATCTCCCCAAATGAATACGGAATACCAAGGACCGTAATGGTGTGATCTGCAAGGAGCGCCTCGCAGCACCTGAGCACTGCAGCATCCGTAGTTCCTCGGTGCGCAACCGCAGTGAGGCCGTAAACGCGGTCGCGAGGTGTATCGCTCGTGAGCAGACCGAGGACCCACGGGATTTCATCGGGACGAAGCATTGCTGAGCAGTTTGCTGTCACGCGAGGAATGCATCAACGAAACACAGCAAAGGCGATACACTTTAGGGTCGAGCGTGCATACGCGTGGTGCGCTCGGACGCTTCAAACGCATCGCTCAATCGTGGAAGTGAATGTCGAAACGGTCGGCTGGGTCTTGGTCGTTGTTCCCGTTTTCATCAGTCCATTCGATCAAATAATAGGTCCCTGGGAACATGTGCTTCATCGGTACGACAACGTTCGTGACGTAGTACACGGCTGCGTAGGTGCCAGGCGCATCGAGGCCGTGCATCACCAGGGTGAGCGCTTTGGTTGTTGGCTCTTTGACCAGCTCGACGATGAAGAAGTCATGGCCTGGACCGAGCGTTGACGGATCAATCTCGAGCAGGTTCACGCCGTCAGCGCGGCGGCGGAAGATGAGCGTGTTGCCATCTTCGCTGGTCGTATCGAACACTTTGCTGAGTGCTCCCGTGTCGATGATGTAGCGCGAGCCAAGATGGAAGAACGTCCCGCCCACGAACACATTGAGAATGCCGGGTGACGCTAGTGGTTGGCCCGTGGTCTGGTTGAGCACGGTGGCATCCGTCTGCGGCACGTTGGTGATGGTCATTTGTTTGGCGCATGCATCCGCGATGAGCGAGCTGAAGTTGACGCCGGCGGCTTGGTCGTTCCCATCGTCATCGTTGACCATGCGCACTTTGCTGAGCGCGCAGATCTGAGTGAAGCCGGTGGTGACGCAGGCGCTTTCGCCGCAGAATTGTGTAGCCGAGCAGGTGATGTTGCAAGCGTGGCAGCCGTTGTCGCGGAAGGCGTCTTGGCAGGTGCTGCCGCAGCAGTTTTGATCGTTTGTGCAAGCTGCGGAGCCGCCACAGAGCGCTTCGCAGGTGCCGTTGTGGCAAGACTTCCCGCTCGAACATTCATTGTCGTTCGTACACGTGTTGCAATCATGGGTGGTCGGGTTGCAGCTATTGCTGGCGCACGCTGCATCGGCTTTGCAGCCGCGTGTACAGGTGTTCGTTGCCGCGTCGCAGTAGTTTCCAGCGGCACATGTATCGGACGGTCCAGCGACGCAGGCTACGCAGCGGTTGGCTGAGCACACTGGGGTTGCGCCGCCACATTGTGCGTTGGTTGAGCACTGCGCGCAGGTGCTCGCCGTGGCGCACACGCCGCTGGCGCATTGCGAGGCCACGCACGTGCCAACGCAGGTGCCGTTTTGACAGGTGAATCCAGACCCGCAGGCCGGCGAGCATTGCACGGGTGGTGTGGGATCGGGTTTGTCGCAAGAATCGCAGCCAGTCAGGGCCGCAATAAAGACGACCGACACACGTAAGCGATAGGAAAATGGAGATGTGTTCATAATGCGCACACGTTTTCGGTCTTACGCGGCTGATGTTGCGGTAGACATTCGACTTTTTTGTTCGCATTGCCGACTGAGGTCGGTCTTTCGTCCGCGTTTTCTCGCTTGACGGGGACACTGAACGCGTGTTCATTCGATCGAATGACCGCCACGCAGATGCATTTAGGTTTGTCCCGGCCGCTTCCGGCGCTCGTTGCGGACCCTGCACTGCGCTTGTTTCACCCCATCGTGCAGCAGTGGTTCACGGAGGCACTTGGCGAGCCAACGGAGCCGCAGCGTCAGGCGTGGCCGCTGATTGCCGCGGGTGATGATGTGCTGATTGCGGCACCCACTGGTTCTGGAAAGACCCTGTCTGCATTCTTGTCGAGCTTGGATCGTTTGTTCTGCTTGGCGGCGGACGGCCGGCTCGAGAGCCGCACTTATATCGTGTACGTCTCGCCGCTGAAGGCGCTCGGCAATGACGTGCAGAAGAACCTGCTCGGTCCGCTGCAGGCGATTCAGGAACGCGCGAACGCGGCGGGCTTCACGGCTGATGCCATTCGGGTGGACGTGCGCAGTGGAGACACCAGCGCGGCAGACCGGGCGCGTATGGTCAAAACCCCGCCGCACATTCTCATCACCACGCCTGAATCCTTGTATTTGTGTCTCACCTCAGAAAAACCACGCGAACGCTTGCGCCACGTCGAGACCGTGATCGTTGATGAGGTGCACGCGCTCATTCGTGACAAGCGGGGCTCGCACTTTGCCCTGTCGCTCGAGCGTTTGAAGACGCTGTGCGGCAAACGCGTCCAGATCATTGGCTTGTCGGCGACGCAAAAGCCCGTTGAGCGTGTGGCTGCGTATCTATCGGCCGTTCCGGAGGCGGAAGCACGCGCCAAAATGCGCTGCGTGGAAGTGGGCCACATTCGGCCGTGGAATCTGGCGATTGAAACACCAGATGCCGAGCTCACGGCGGTGGCGTCACATGAAATGTGGGGGCAGGTGTACGAGCGGCTCATTGCGCTGCTTGCCACACACCGCACCGTGCTCGTGTTCACCAATACGCGCAAAATGGCAGAGCGTGTGGCCCATGATTTGGGCGAGCGTTTGCCGTCCAAAGATCTGGTCGCCGCGCACCACGGTAGTATGTCGCGCGAGCTGCGCCTGTCCGCGGAAGAACGTCTCAAGTCGGGCGCGCTTCGGGTCATGGTGGCGACGGCGTCGCTCGAGCTCGGCATTGACGTCGGGTCCATTGACCTTGTTGTTCAACTTGGCTCGCCGCGCGCCATTTCGGTGATGCTGCAGCGGGTAGGACGCGCAGGCCATCACAAGGCGGCCATCTCCAAAGGCATCTTGTTTGCCATGACGCGGGACGAGCTGTGTGAATGTGCCGCACTGCTCTGGGCTATCAAACGCCGTGAGCTCGATGCTCCGATTGTTCCCATTGCACCGCTCGACGTGTTGTCTCAGCAAATGACTGCCATGATCGCCACCGAGGATTGGAGCGAAGAAGCGCTCTTTGAAACGGTGCGGCGTGCTTGGCCGTACCATGAGCTGACGCGCGCGGCGTATGAACAAGTCATTCATATGTTGTCTGAAGGCGTGGCCACCAGTCGCGGGCGGGCGAGGGCGCTCGTGCACCGCGACCGTGTGGGCGGCATGCTCAAAGCGCGCAAAGGCGCGCGCCTCGTCGCGTTGCAGAACGCGGGCGCCATTCCAGACACCTTCGATTATCCCGTGATCAACGAGATCGACGGGAAGACCGTGGGCTCAGTGAACGAAGATTGGGCCATTGAGAGCGCCTCGGGTGATGTGTTCGTGCTGGGTTCTACCTCGTGGCGCATCACGCGCGTCGTCGCGGGCACTGTGCGTGTCATTGATGCAGAAGGCCAGGCGCCCAATATTCCGTTTTGGTTGGGCGAAGCGCCCGCGCGTACGGCGGAGCTCAGCGCGCATGTTGGTGCGTTGCGTGAACGTGTGTCTGCGGGCGGGGAAGCGTTCTTGATTGACGAGGTAGGGCTGCGGCCTACGGATGCGCGTGTGCTCGCCGAGTACCTGCGCGTCAGCGAAAAGGTGCTCGGTTTCTTGCCCTCGCAAACGCGGGTCATTGCCGAACGCTTTTTCGATGAAGGCGGCGGCATGCAGCTCATCATTCATGCGCCCTTTGGTGGCCGCATCAATCGCGCCTGGGGCATGGCGCTGCGCAAGCGCTTTTGTCGTAACTTCGACTTTGAGCTGCAAGCCGCCGCGGGAGACGACGGGATTCTCCTGTCGCTCAGCGATCAGCACAGCTTTCCACTGATTGAGATTTTCGATTTCTTGTCACCAAACAACGTGGAAGCCGTGCTCACGCAAGCCATCTTGCAGGCGCCGCTGTTTGGCACACGTTTTCGCTGGAATGCCACGCGCGCACTCATGCTTGACCGCATGCGCAATGGTGAACGGGTGCCGCCGCAGATCCAGCGCATGCGTTCAGATGATCTGCTCGCCTCGGTGTTTCCAGACCAAGTCGGCTGTCAGGACAACCACGGCGGCGCAGATTTGGTGCCGCCTGATCATCCATTGGTCAATGAGACCATGGACAACTGCTTGCACGAAGCGCTCGATGTGGAGGGGCTGAAAGCCGTGCTGACGGCGCTGCGTGACGGCGTCATACAGCGCTACGCGATTGATCTGCCCGAGCCTTCTCCGCTTGCGCATCAGCATTTGAACTCGGCGCCGTATACCTTTCTCGACGACGCGCCGCTCGAAGAACGCCGGGCACGCGCGGTCAGTGTGCGTCGTTCCTTGTCTCCTGATGACGCTGTAGCCTTTGGTGCCCTAGACGAAACGGCGATTCGCCAGGTGATCGCAGACGCAGCGCCGCTCATGCGCGATCCGGATGAAGCGCACGACGCGCTGCTGCACTTCTGTTTCATGCGCGAAGAAACGCTGGATTCCGCGCTGCTCGCGCCTTTGCTCGCAGCCAAACGTGCGGCCTTGTTTTCTGTTGGAGAGGCACGTCTTTGCGTCGCGGCAGAGCGGGTCAACGTGGTGAACGCGTTGTTCCCAGACGCGGCAGTGCCGCTTGGGTTGCTTGCGGGCGACAGCGCGCTCGAGCGAGAAGCTGCGGCGACTTTGGCGGTGCGCGGACGCATGGACGTGTGCGGCCCAACCACGGCGACCGAGCTCGCGCGTTATTTGCTGCTGTCCGAGTCAGAGGTGTTCTCGGCGTTGCTCGGACTCGAACAACAGGGCCAAGTCCTGCGTGGCACGTTCTGGCCAAAACCCGGTGTTGCACCCACGAGTGAGCACAAAGAGTTCTGTGACCGCCGCTTGCTGCAGCGCATTCATCGTTTGACGGTGGGGCGGTTGCGTAAGGAAATCGAGCCGCTCAATTCCGGCGAGCTCATGCGCTTTTTGTTTCGCTGGCACCATATCGTTCCAACAGCACTTTCGCCGCTTGGTGATGCGGGCGTGCATGAAGCGATTGCGCTGCTCGAAGGGTACGAGGCGCCTGGCTCGCAGTGGGAAAGCGCGCTCCTCCGCTGCCGCGTCAAAGACTATGAAGCTGAGATGCTCGACCATGCATGTTTCTCGGGTGAGGTTGCATGGGGACGCCTGAGTCCACGCGACGCTGCGCCAAAACCGCAGCCTGCGCGACGAGGCTCTGCTGTCACGGCGCGTGTTGAGCTTGCGCCTCCTCCGACTCAGGAGCCGAGTGAACCGCCAGAACCCGCTCGTGTGGTGCTCACGCGTCATGCCTCGTTGTCGTTCATGCGGCGCAGTGAGCTCGAGTGGATGCTGGATTTGGCGCGTCCGCCCGTTGATAACACAGATGCGCAATTGTCTTTGGACATCGAGGCGAGTGAGCATGCGCGTGCGGTTGCGGCTGTGCTCTCGCAGCGGGGCGCGTCTTTCTTCTTGGAGATTGTGCGTGCGACGGGGCTTGCGCCTGAGCGAGTAGAAAGCGCGCTTTGGGAGCTGCTTGCTCGCGGCGCAGTGAGCGCAGACGCGGTGGACAACCTGCGTGTATTGCAATCGCCAAAACGAAGAAAGCGCCAGCGGCAGTTGCAGCGCGGAGGCCCGGGGCGCTGGTGGCTCCTTAGACCTACGCACAGGCGTCCTCGCGCCGAATTGCTCGAGCAAGTGGCCATGCTCTTGCTGCGTCGCTACGGCATCGTGTGGCGTGATTTGGTGGCACGCGAGCCGCTTGCACCGCATTGGCGCGAGCTAGCCGTGGTTTATCGGAGGCTCGAAGCACGCGGTGAGATTCGTGGTGGTCGTTTCATTGGCGGGCTCGTGGGTGAACAGTTTGCGCTGCCAGACGCGGTAGAGAAGGCGCGAGCCGTGAGACGGGCGGCGCGTGCAGAGGGTGAAGCGCCTGAACGCGTTGAATTGTCAGCGGCTGACCCGCTGAACCTTACGGGAATTCTGCCTGGGACGATTCGGGTGCCGGCTGTGGCGAGCAAGCGGATTGTCTATGTTGATGGGGTGCCCGAGCAAGCCGTCGATGCGGCCGAGGATGACGAGAGCGGGGAAGCGAGTCCAGAAACGGGTGCAGAACAGGGAGCCGCGCAGGTTTGAGGCGATCGTGCCGAACGCCCATTGTACGGTGACGGCAAAACGTTCCCGTGTTCCTTGGTGTGAAGCGCCGACTAAATTTTCATGCAGAAGGCCTGCGCGTAGCAGCTGGTTCCAAGCGTGTCGTTACTGATCGCATTGCACCGCCACTTGGCGCCTGTGACCGGGGTGGTGCCTGTGAGGTTCACGTCGCAGGTGCCCGTGATTCCGGCGCCGGTCGTACACAAAGACGCGTTGGCTGATGTGAGCGGTCCGAATCGTAGTTCTGTGCCACCGACGCCTGTGCCGCCAGAGTAGCTCACTGTTCCATGCAGATCGCAGGTGCAGTTGCCGCCAACCAATACTTCGTCCGCGTTGCAGCTCGTTTCGAATGACGCAACGTTAGAACCCGAGAAACCCTGACGAAACACCGAGAAGCGAATTTGCGGCACGATGTTCTTGCACACCCAGGCACCTGCTTGGCGAACGAGCACTTGGCCATCGCCACAGTTCGTCGCGTCCAAGCTCAGCGCCGCTCCTGTTAGAGTGAGGCCGCTACCAGCTGCGACCGTGTAGGTTCCAGGTGCGCCAGGAGCGCCCGGCTCGCCTTGCAGAATACTCACGTCGCGCGTGGCTGTGCCGTTAATCGATGAGGTCATCACCAACGAAAACGCAGTCGGCGTGGTAGAAGAAGTCACGGCATTGCGCAGCGTCTCCGGCAATGTGACGGTCACAGTGCTCGCTTCAGCAGTGCCAATGACGAGATCAAAAACATCGCCACTCGCGGCAACGAGCTTCGCTGTCAGATCGCCAGCGAAACCTTTGCCTTCGACTTTTAGCTGAGATCGGACAAAGCCATTGCTGCCGCCTGAAACAGTACCAACAACGTTGCTAATGGTCATCGCCGCGGACGCTGTGCAGTTGACGTCGGTGCATTTGACGTCGCCTGTGGTGCTCCGGCTGCAGCCAAAGATAAACAATAGAAACATGGAGAACTTGCGCATGGGCACTCCTGGGGTGAACGCGCAGTGTCCCATGTTGCATTTGTCACCTCAAAAAAAACAAAGCCGAAAACAGCTCGCTTCTGAGCCGCGCGCTCTCCCAACAATGCGGACGAGTGGAGGTCTAGGCCGCACACGTTAATGTTGAATTGCAAGAAGATCGTGTTTTGGGCTAGCGGCTTCGCCTAGTTGCAGCGTGCGCTTCCGTCGCACATGCCCAAGGTGCCAATGGTCCCAGTCACCCCGCCAGAAACGCTCGCGCCTGCGCTTGCTCACGAGCGTGTCATCAACGCACGTCGGGTGGCGATCATTCGTGTGGTCACGGCCATCGTTTATCTGAGTCTCTACTTCGTCTTTGGACGCGTGCTCGACTTGGAAGTTTGGCGCGGTGGCGACGTGCCCATGTTGTTCTACTCCCTCTCCGCGCTGATGATTCTGGTTGGAACACGTCGCTCTGAGCGTTTCGCGCGCGCGTCTGGTTCGCTTGTGCCGGTCGTCGATGTGCCCTTCGCGTTCGTCTTGCAGCTCACTATGTTGCAATCCGCCACGAACCAGCCTTCCGTCGTCGCCTTCAATGTCGCGACCATGATGTTGATTGTGCTGTTGTCGTCGCTCTGGCTTTTGCCTCGCCTGGTTGTTGCCACTGCGCTCGCCGGCGCCCTCGCGCAGAGTGTGTTGTTCATTCGGATAGGGATGCATCCCGCGATCGCGGCCAGCGTGTTTACAATGCTCCTCTTAGGCGCGGCCGGGTGTGCTTACGGCGCCACACGCATCATTAAATTACTCGGGTCACTCATGTCGCAGCTTTCCGCCGAAGAAGCACTGCGGCTACGTGCGCGTGACCTCGAGCTCACAAACCAGCGCATGCAGGAAACCGCACGGGTCAAAGATCGCTTTCTCGCGACGATGTCACACGAGCTACGCACGCCGCTCAACGCGGTGATTGGCTTCTCGGAGCTCCTTGAAACAGGGGAGGGAACAGCGGCGGAACAAAAGGAGTTCGCGCGTGACATCAGCAACAGTGGTCGTCATTTGTTGTCGTTGATCAACGCCATGCTCGACATGGCGCGCGTCGAATCAGGCCGCGTAGATCTTCAGATCGAGCATGTCTCGGTTGCGCCCATTGTGGCTGATATCGTTTCGGCCATGCGCATTGCTGCGGACAAGAAGCGCATCGCGCTCGACGTCGAGCAAGATCCCGCACTCGGGAGTGTGTATGTAGATCCGCAGCGCCTGCGACAAGTGCTCTATAACTACTTATCGAATGCGGTGAAGTTCACGCCCGAGGGTGGACGCATCGTTCTGCGCACAAAAAAAGACGGCGACCGCTTTCTGATCGAAGTGCAAGACAACGGCATTGGGATTAGTGCTGAGGATCTGCCCACGTTGTTCACCGAGTACCATCGCTTGCGTTCGGCCGATGCGATTGAAGGAACAGGGCTCGGGCTCGCATTGACAAAACGTCTCGTCGAAGCGCTCGGCGGTCATGTTCTCGTTTCGAGCGAGCTCAACGTTGGCAGCATGTTCACTGCCCGGCTGCCAATCGATTGCACGCACCCGAGTTGACCCTGGAGCCTTCCGCCGTTAGGGATTTTACCTCATCTGGAGGCAACCCGACCCATGGCCGATCAGCCGCGAAGCATTAGCGAACGTTCAGCGCGTCAGCTCTCGAATACCACTAAGACCCCGCCGCAGTGGCGTGGCGCAACACCCCGTTGGCTCGTACAAATGTTGCCATGGGTGCCAGTGGAAGCTGGCGTGTTCCGCGTCAACCAAGCGCTCGAGACCGAGTTCGAGGCCAAGTGCAGCCCAGAACCGGGCGAGGTGCTTCCCATCTCCCTCAGCGAATACGACCAACAACCGCGCGAGTACGTGCTCACCTCTGTTACCACCACAGTTGCGGTGGATACACGCGTGTCGGACTTGTTCAGAAGCCCCATGGACCAAGTCAAAGAGCAACTCACGCTCACCATCGAGAAGCTCAAAGAGAAACAAGAGAACGAGGTTCTCAACAACCGCTCCTACGGTTTGCTGAACAACGTTGACCCAGACATGCGCATCAAGCCGCGCAAAGCCGCGCCCACGCCGGACGATCTTGATGAGCTGATCGCCACAGTGTGGAAAGAACCTGCGTTCTTCCTGGCGCATCCGCGTGCCATTGCTGCCTTCGGTCGTGAGTGCACGCGACGCGGCGTACCCCCGCCAACCGTGAATCTCTTTGGTTCACCGTTTTTGACTTGGCGTGGATTGCCGCTCGTTCCCTCGGATAAAATTCCGCTCAAGGGCAACAAGACGGACATCTTGCTCATGCGCACGGGCGAACGCAAACGCGGCGTCGTCGGCTTGTTCCAGCCGGGTCTACCGGGTGAAGTCTCTCCGAGCTTGTCGGTTCGTATGATGGGCATCAATCAGAACGGCTCGGCGAGTTACTTGCTGTCGCTCTACTGTTCGGTTGCTGCGCTGACACACGATGCGCTCGGTCTGCTCGAAGGCGTCACGATCGATAACTACTATGACTACGCCTAATAGCGGCTATTTGCCGAGCGGCACCATGCCCGCAGGCGTACAGACCAACGCGCCCACACCTGGTGTGACCACGGGAAACGTGCGTCCGCCGCCGGGCGCCCCTAGTGGGCCAAATCTGGATCCCGCGTCTATCGCGCTGCAGATCATGCAGCTCGCAAGCGCGGGCCAGCAAGGCCCAGCGCAGCTACCTGTGGTGCCAGCGCCGAACGATGTCTCGTTGCTGCAAGCGCCGTCAGTGAGCGCGCCGTCTCCGGTGCAACCGGCCAGCGCAGCGGCTCACTCTGCGCCGAGCAATCCCTTTGAGATGCCGCTGTCATTCAGCGCGCTCGATTTGTCTGTGTTGCAGTCGGTGTTCTCTGTTCCTTTGCTCGACGCGCCTCTGGAGACTGCAAAGCCTGCGGCGGCCATCTCTGCACCGAATTTGGACAAACAAGACCAGTTCCAACACGAAACAACCCGTGTGGTGCCGGTTGAGCGCGCGCGCGGTGGCGCCTTCGATCCTAACTTGGTGCGGGCGCAGTTTCCCATTCTGCAACAACGTGTGAATGGCAAACCGCTCGTATGGTTAGACAACGCGGCCACAACGCAGAAGCCGCAAGCCGTGATCGACCGTCTCTCGTATTTCTACGAGAACGAAAACTCGAACATTCACCGCGCTGCGCACACGCTCGCTGCTCGTTCCACAACCGCCTATGAAGGTGCGCGTGAGAGTGTTGCGCGTTTCGTGAACGCGCGCTCGGCAAAAGACGTCATCTTTGTTCGCGGCGCGACCGAGGGTATCAACCTCGTTGCCAAGAGCTGGGGCGCGAGACACGTTAAAAAAGGCGACGAGATCGTCATCACCTGGCTCGAGCACCACGCGAACATCGTTCCCTGGCAGCAGCTCTGCGCTGAAACTGGCGCGGTGCTACGCGTAGCGCCCGTAGATGATCGTGGTCAGATCTTGCTCGATGAATACGAGAAGTTGCTCGGCCCAAGAACGCGGCTCGTTTCCATCACCCAAGTTTCGAATGCGCTCGGCACCATCACGCCAGCGGAGGAGATGGTCGCACTTGCGCAGCGCCACGGCGCTAAGGTGCTCGTGGACGGCGCGCAGGCGGTGTCGCACAAAGCGGTCGACGTTGGGGCGCTTGGTTGCGATTTTTACGTGTTTTCTGGGCACAAAGTGTTTGCGCCTA
>JBIKMD010000861.1:0-3177 GCA_044359465.1 Myxococcota bacterium | reverse complement strand
TACTGCGCCCCAAAAACACGAGACTTGCGCCGAAGCGTGCGTTGTTTTGAGCCACACCCTGCGGATTTACCAGAGAACAGGTTGGCGTTGCGTTCAGGAGGGTTGAGCCACGAATAATCGCGACGCCCCCCGTGGCAGCGAAAGCTGGCATACCAATCGCGATTTCTGGAATGGCGTCGCCGTCGAGATCTCCCACAGGCACGATAGCGGTTCCAAACTCCGTGCCGGAAGCGCCTGCCCCCCCTACGCTACACCCGACAAAGGTATTGAGCTCCAGACCTGTCTTACCGCTGACCACGAAGATGCGACGTTCGCTCACCACCGCGGCGAGAACATCGGCAACACCATCTCCATCCACATCTGGGACGAAGGTGATCGTGCTTGGGCCTCCAGGAATCGCGGGGGCTTGTGAAAGCGTCAGGGCTTGATCTCCATATTGTGAGAGCTGAAACACCTTCGCTGTCGTTGCATGCGAACGCCCTTCCGCATCAGAGGCGTTGATCACCTGGGTGAAGGTTGAGGCTGCGCTAGAGTAACCGGTGGTCAGGTTGAAACTAGCGTCCAGGTTGTTCAATCCGTTACCTAGGCCAAGCGTCAAAGCGTAGGGCGCTGCGCCACCACGCGGCGCGAGCGTCACCGACTGCCCTGCAAGAAGCGTCGGCGCATCAGGCGAAAGGCCAAGCTCTGAGCCTACGAAAACGTAGACGCGTCCCGCATTGTTTTGACCGGGTAAGCCGCCTTCGTTAGGTGCTCCAACTACGACGTCTGCACGGCCATCTCGGTTGAAGTCGGTCAGCGCGACGGCACTGCCGAACCCGCCGCCTGGTCGTGGTGCCGTCACGGCGTAGAGACGCTGCCATCGCTGCGCGGCCGCCGCATCAGCGTCGTAACCATACACATAGGCGCGCTGAACGCCGGTGACCGCTGGTGCGCCAACAAGGAAGGACGCCTCATCTCCGTTGCGCAGGGGGCCACCCACTGCCAGACTCTTGCCATAGCGGTCGCCGGCGCCCGCACCGACGAGCAAGGCCTGCGCGTCGGTCACATGGGTGATCACTGGACTTGCGCCTGTAGAAGGAACCGAGAAAAGTCTGACTCTCCCTGTCGCCAGCGTTGCAGCAGGTTCTGAGATCGCGATGATGGACGGGGAACCATTGACGACGACGGCCATCGCGTCACCAAAATTGCCTGACGCGCCAGCACTCGGCGGCGAGAGCGTCACCAACCGTCGATTGGTCACGAAGCTGACGCTTCCGTCTCCTGATGGCGATGCCACTGCATAACCCTGCACTCCGCTCAGGCCAATCGGGCCAGCAATGCTGGTTCCAAAACCCGACGGGCCGGTGATGGCCGTCGGCCCCGCGTTGGAGAGCGGCTGTTCATACACGTACACGCGATCGGAACCGGGCGCGCCCACGATGATGTCTAGTGTGCTGTCGCCATCGATGTCGCCGCCGCTGCCGAGCGCCGAGCCAAAGCCGTTAGCGCCCGTCGGCGCAACAAGGCGTTTCAATACGCCACGCGTGCGGCCACTCACGATGTAAACCGCGCCGAGTGCGCTGCCGCTAATGACCTCAGCCGGGGCGCCCACGAGGAAGTCCGCTGCGCCATCGCCATCGAGATCGTGGGTGATCCGCACAGCGCTGCCGGCCGCGGCGTTGTAATAGGGACCCGTTGGACCTGGCGTAGGAGCGCCGTCTTCTTGCCACAATCTGAGGGGACGCATGTCCGAACGGAAACCGCCCATGGTGGCCGCTCCGCCAAAACCCAAGATAGGCGTAGTCGCACCGCTGTTGTTTGGGAACACTGGGCTTGCGCCGGGCGTTCCGATCAAGAGATCGCCGTTGCCATCACCGTCGACATCACCAGTCGCGATTGCGCTGCCATATTTGACACCATCGCCGTTGCCTTGCGTTTCGCTGACCAGGCTTAGGCCAAACGTACGTGTGGAGACCCAATCCGAAGGGGTGCTCGCACAAGTGCCATCCAGCGTGGCCACTCGAAAATCATAACCCGCGCCGGCAACCAGCGTTTCCAAAGCACCATCGCCAAAGGTGTAAGTGTAAGTGCCGCCACTCGTGCCCAAGTTTGCGAGCGGGATGTCGACTGGAACGAACGCTGCGGTTCCCGTTGGACGAAACGCGACGCGGTAGCCGGTGGCATTGCTGACTTGTGCGAAGCTCAGGTCGGCGCGCTGATGGTAGCCAACCGCAGTAAACGACACGAGGCTGGTTTCAGCAGCGTCGATCGTCGGCGTGAGCACTTGCGGCGGAGAAAATGCGTAATTGCCGGCGGCATCCACTGCTGCAATCGCTGCCAGGTAGGACTGACAATTGGTCAGCGCTAACTCCGTGTGCGAGGTGATCAGAGATTTGATGAAGGTCGCGGGCAGCCCCGAACCCGTTTGGCGAATGGAGAGAAAGAAGTACTGCACGTCCGTCGAGGGCGAGCGCCAAGAGAAGTCGAGGCGTCGGTTCCCCTCAGTCGCGGTATCGAAAGTCATGAGATCCGGCGCGACCGTGTCGAGCGTGATGTAGTTGCTGACGGTCTCTGTGGTGTTTCCGTTCGCGTCGCGAAGACAAACTTTCACTTGCTGCTGCCCGTCACCTTCGGTGAGCGAGTAGGGCACCGTGGTGGCAGCGCCACCAGCCGAATACAGCGCGGCGCCACATGATAGCGTTGCCGGACCCACAGCGAAGGTCGCGGCCCCAACACCGGTGAAGCTCACGGACACCGCTGCGAATTTAGAGAGCGTCGTGCTGGAAGTACAACCTGAGTCGGTCGGCGCACGGCAATCGGTTGTTGGCGGCAGCGCCGTCGGTGGACTTGGCGTGATGTTGAGAATTTGGCCGGTGACCACGGGGGAGACCGTGAACGAGGGCGCTACAGTGTCCACAATGATGGAGTCTGTCTCTAACACCGACTTGTTTCCGGCTGCGTCGCTGACGCAGACGAAAATCGAGCGCGTCACATTGTCGCCCGCCGCGAGCGCGACTGGGCTCTTGGTGCTCGCGAAGGCCTCGGTATTGCAGGTTTCACTCACGAGTGCGGGATTGAAGGTGGCAGTCGCTACCTTCATCCCTACGACGTCATCACTCGCAGCGAGCTGCAGACTCACGTCACTCGCGAGCGTCACGCCCGCATCGTAGTTGATGATCGCAAACACAACAGGTGGTG
>JBIKMD010000042.1:0-11132 GCA_044359465.1 Myxococcota bacterium | reverse complement strand
AACGCGTACGCTCGCATAACCATTGTTGCTCGTTCGCAAGCTCCAGCCGCCGAGCAAACGGCCAGCCGGCAGCTTGAAAGTACCTGACGCCGAGCCGAAGTCGTTTGTCGTCAGTTCCTTGCGCTCGATGAGCTGACTGTTGCCGTCGAACAAGCTGATGCTCAGCTTGGACTTTGCGTTGACTGCGAACTGCGTGCGCTCTTTGTTGCCCGAATAAGAGACCACTTTGAAATGGAGTGTTTGCTCCGGGCGATAGACGCTGCGGTCGGTAAAAATGAGCGACGCTTCTTTGGGCGGTGTGTTCTGATAGTTGTACAGATACATCGCTTGCGCATCGACGGTGGCATCAGGACCTTTCTGGGCGACGAGAAAATACGATTGATTCACCGGTGGTTTGAAAGTGGTGAGTCCCTCCGCATTCGTCATGCCACTGGCAACCTCGTAGTGTTTGCGTTGGTAGTCGAAGGCGTACACGGCAACACGAACGCCAGGCGCCGGCTTTCCGGTCTCGCCGTGCAGGACCGTGACCTCAATACGCTCACCGTTGAAGATGCGCTCTGTGATCACGAGATCCGAAGCGATGAATACGAGCACACCCATGCGGTTGGCTGCGTCAGTGAAGTCAGCCCGCGTGCTGGCCACAATGATGTACGCGCCCATTCGTTTCAAAGGCGGCGTCACGAAGGTTTGGTGCATTTGGTAATCGGGCGTCTTTGGTAGCGCGACGTCCCAGCTCAGCTCGGCTTTGCCACGCGTGATCTTTTGCACGTCATTGTAGTTCGGAAGCAGGTTGTAATCTTGCGCGCTTTGGATGCGCTGGAGCAGGTCAAAGCGAAACGCGCGAAAGTACAAGCGCTCCAGATTCTTATGAGAGACCTGGATCGAGCGTTTGCCCAAGCCGTCGTTATTGAGCGCTTGCATCTGGTAGTGCGGAAGCTCGATGCTTTTAGCGATGGTCAGACAGTGTGCGCCACCGCTCTCGCTCGGGTAGGCCGCCGCACCCTCGGAAGCAATGGCGTGCGCGCGCACAAAATCGTTCTCTTGGTCGCGCACGAACTCAGCGAGTAACGCCTGGCCTTCGCTCCACCACGGCAGAGCACGCGCCTCACCCAGGGTTTCTTCCAGCGCTTCACGGATTTTTTTCTGGTCGGCTTTGTCTGTGAATGATGCCGCCAGGCGACGATAGCGTTCTAAACGGGCCTCGAGCGCGGCTTCTTTTCTGCCTCCGGCTTTGTGCCATGCCTCGAGATCGTCCAGCATGCCGAGCATTTTTTCGAGCGGGTGCTGACGTTCATCGTCGAGCGCCGCGAGCTTGATCTTGCCGCCTCTGAGCAAGCCTTCGAAGTCGAGCAAGTAGAGCTCATTGCTCTGCTCTGGCCGCCAGCGTGACGTGTTCTGCATGAGCTGCAACGTCAGATAGGTCACCGCATCGCGCAGGGTGCCGCGGATGCGTGGAGGATAGCTGCCAACATTGATGTACTCTTCGAGGAGCCCTTGTGGTTCGGTGCCAAGCGCCGCCCGCTGCGCCCATACTTCTTCGTAGGCCTTGAGCGCTTCAGTGAAAATTTGGTCTTTGGTCCACGCTTTGAGATCAACCAGTTTGGAGGTGGACACCTTTTCGCGTTGGTTGATTTCCCACGAGTACGCGTCGAGATACGTGAGCAGGTTGAAGCCGTAGTAAAGATTGACGACGATGCGACCCAGCGCTGACTCGGGCCACGGTGCCTCACGCAGAAAGCGCACGCTTGTTTCGTAGCCATGCAACCCAACCCGAAGCTGCACCTCTTTGATGAGGGCGCGCGTATAGTTGGCGTCGTCTTTGCTCTTCAGCGCCAGCTCGCGAATGCGTGTCGCCTCGGCACTAGCCGCTTCGAATTTCTGCTCGCTCACGAGCTTGTCGACTTGTGTCCAAAGCTCGGGAGCCGGGTTCTTGAAACCTTGTTTGTCGAGCTTCCGCACAGTCGGCGGTGCGGCGGCATCTACGGGCTTGCAGAAGACAAAACAGAGCGAGAGTGCGACGACGCCACAAGGCTTCAGCATAGCCGCGGAGCTTAGCGCGGGTTCTTGGTGCCTTTCATCTTTTCGACCGTGGCGTGGAGGCGCGCGCGTCCTTCGGGCGAAAACAGAGCAGAAACGAACGCGGCGTGGCTCTCCTGCTGCAAACTCTGAGCACGGGCGACCGTCTCCCACTTGAGCATGCGCTTGGTGCGTGCATAGGCACCCGGATCTGCTGCGCACAACCCCAGCGCACGTTCGGTTGCCCGCTCGAGCAAAACGTCCGGGTCGACCACAGACTCAACAAGCTGAGCACTTTGCGCAGCTTCAACGTCGTAAAGTCGACCATCAAGGAGCACATTGTGCCACGCTGCTTTCGGCACTGAGTACTGCAGCATGGCGATGACCAAGCTCGGGTATGCGATTCCGAGCGTCACGCCGGTCATGCCGAGCTTGGCTGGGCCACGCGCAAGCAAACGATAGTCACACGCAGACGCGAGCACGAATCCACCCGCTACAGCGTGCCCATTGAGTGCCGCGACGGTGGGTTTTGGCCAAAGAAACACCTTCTCCATGACACGGCTGAACGCGGCGATGAAGCCGGTGATGGTGGTTTCATCGAGGGTCAGCAAACGCGGCAGGTCGAGGCCCGCAGAGAATGCGCTGCCAGCGCCGGTGAGGACGAGCGCGCGCGCGTCTTGGGCTGCGTCGAGCGCAGCATCTAGGTCCGCGAGAAACTCCGGTCCCATTGCGTTGACTGGACCGGTTTGAAGACTGAGGCGGGCAATGTCGTGTTCGCTGGAGATGACAATGGGCACGGGCGACCATCTAGATGCTCCGCCGAAATGTGGCAACGTGCCGCATCACGGCTTAGTCTTTGGTGAGCACTATGGTTGTCACTTGCCACGCCTGCCAATCGAAGTTCCGCGTCGACGACTCCAAAATCGGCCCGCGCGGTGTGAAAGTCAAATGCAGCAAGTGCGCGACCATGCTCGTGGTCAAACCGACGGAAGACGAAGCCACCAAAGTGGGTGAAGCGCCGCCAGAAACCATGGCGGCGGCCCGAGGCGATCTGAGTCGATTCGATGCGGAGGAACAGGCCCCCGCCGCCCAAGACGCTACGCGGCCGAGTGACTTGTTTGGCCTGGGCATGCCGGGTGATTTGCTCGCAGACGACACTGAGCAGGACGTTCCGACGACTGTCGCACCACCGCCGCGGCCCCCGGCGCCGCCTCCCCTTGCGCCGCCGCCGCTCAAACCACCCTCGCTTCCGCCAGCTTTGGAATCAGCCATTGGAAGCGAAAAACCGCCGGGCGCCTGGCAAATGCAAACACCCACGCCTCCGCCTCCGCAGCCCGCCGCTCCTGCCGCTGGTGCGGGGCTCGGCGATGATCTGTTCTCCGACCCTTTCGCACAAAGTGCGCCCGCTGCGACACCGGTCGTAAGCGCAGCCGACTCCGATCAGCAGCGCTTCGCCGACATTGAGCAATCGAGCGGCCCGTCGCTCGAGTTGGACCTCGATACGGGAACCGCCAAGGGACTGCCGCAGGCGCAAGACCCCGATCCGCTCGCGGGCATGCCCAAGTTTGACGAGAACGACGACGCACCTCCCGCTTTCGAAGGCGGGATGTCGCAAGAAGGCTTGGTGACGAGGCCGGTTGTGCTCGCCAACTTACAAGGCGCTCCTCAGCCGCAAGCACGCCTTCCTGAGCTCGATAAACCTACCAACAAGAGCCCAGTCGTCGCGCCTGCTGCGGTGCCGGCACAAGAGCGCAAGAAGCCGCGCTCGAATCGCAAGGCGGTTGCTGTCGTCGGTTATGTTGCGATCATCCTACTCGTCGTCGCAGGCTTGTTCGGCGAGTACATGTTGTTTCGAGCGGGCGGTTACGAAGGCCTCTTGGGGCACCGCGATCGCTTGAACGCACCCGCTGCGCTCGGCATCGAGCTCGGCCGCGTCACCTTGGCCCCATTTGTGTCCCAGCAAGGTGAGCGCTTCGTGATCATTCGCGGCGAGTTGCACAATAAGACCGCTCAGGCCTCTCCTGCATTCGTGGTGGACATCTCGCTCGATGGAAAAAAAGTCACCAGCGCCAAACCAGGCAGCGCGGTCGACCCCGCGGCGCTGTATTTGCGCGGCAAGATCGAGGAAAAAGCCACAGCAGAAACCACCTTGGCCGCCAATGAAATGCGCATGTTTACGGTCGCTATAGTGGCGCCAAAAGACACGCATCACCTGCAAGAGTCGGTCGTTTTTTCAGTCACTGCGCGTTAGCAGTTTAGAGGCCCCAAGGCCGCGTTACAAAAGGCGCTGCACAAGGCCCAAACCAGGTCTATACTGTGAGTGTGTCAATCGTGCAGATCATGCAGAACCTTCCCTACTTCCTGATCCTGATCGGACCACTCGTGTTTTTCCACGAGCTTGGCCACTTCCTGGTGGCCAGGTGGTTTGGTGTACGCGTCCTCCGGTTTTCGCTCGGTTTTGGGCCTAAATTGCTTGGTTTCACGCGCAACGGCACCGAGTACATGATCGCAGCCATTCCGCTCGGCGGCTACGTCAAAATGTGGGGCTGGGGCGAAGACATCGCGCAAGACATGAACCCCACGCAGCGTGAGGGCTCCTTCCTTGCTTTGTCATTACCTAAGCGCGCGCTGATCGTACTCGCGGGTCCACTCATGAACTTGATGCTTGCGGGTTTCGTTTACGCGTTACCCTTTGCGCAAGGTGTGCCGGATCTCAGCACCAAGATTGGCCACGTGCTTCCAAGCATGCCAGCGGCGCAAGCGGGCCTCGAACCGGGTGACGAAATCATTGGCATCAATGACACGCCGATCACCTATTGGGACGATCTCCAAGAGCGCATTTCTAAGGCAGATGATGGCGCCACGCTCAAGCTCGCTGTGCGCCGCGATGGGCAAACGCGCGAGGTGATGATCAAGCCGAATGTCGCCGAAGAGCGCGACCAGTTGCAGCAGCCCATCAAACGCGGCCGCATCGGCATCTTGTCTACCCGCTATGCACCCGTGATTGACGTGTCGCCCGATTCACCAGCATCGCGCGCCGGTTTGCAGCTCGGTGACGAAATCACAAGCGTCAACGGCACCCCTGTGAGCGATTGGTTCGGCTTCAACAAACTCATGCGCGGCGCCAAAGACGCGCGTGTCGAGGTCACGGCCAAACGCAAAGGCGGCGAGCTACAGTTCACCACGGCGATTGAGCGCGCAGCGCAGGACAAAGAACGCGGCGATGCGCATTTGCGCCCTGATCCGGAAGCACTCTTTTCTGGCATCACTTCATTCGATACGCGCATTGCCAAGGTCGAGAAGGACTCTCCCGCCTCCAAGCTCGGGCTACAAGCCGGTGATCATTTAGTCTCCATTCAAGGCAAACCGATCAGTGCTTGGCGCATCGACTTACTCGCGTTCGATGGCGCAGATGCGACCAAAGAATTTCAGATGGTTTGGTCACGTGGCGACGCGCTGCTCTCTGGCGTCATGCGCATTCCGGAGGTGTATGTCGAAGACGAGCTCAAGACGCCCACGCGCAGCTACAGCTTTGGCGCAACAAACGAACGCAACGCCGAACGTCTCGAGATTCTCACCCACACCTATGCCATCCCCGCGGCGGTCGCCATGGGCTTCAACAAGATGGTCAAGAGCAGCAAAATGACGCTGCGTGCGCTCGGACTCATGATCACGCTGAAGATGTCCGCCAAAAATCTGGGTGGACCCATCTTGCTCTTCAACGTGGCGGAAAAAGCTGCGGCCCTTGGCGTATCCACATTCATGGAGGTCATGGCCATGGTGAGCGTGAGCCTCGGTGTCATGAACTTACTTCCGGTGCCTGTCCTCGATGGCGGTCAGCTCATGTTCATTGCGGCAGAAGCGGTGCGCCGAAAACCGCTCAGTATGCGCGCGCGCGAGTATGCGATCTACGCGGGACTCGTCATGCTGCTGCTGATCATGGCTGTTGCCTTCACCAATGACATCGTAAAGTTCATTCTCTAACCGTCCAAGGCCAAAGAAAACCCACATTAGCCGTTGCCTTTGCTTGCGCAATCGTGAAGTTCACCGCCGCATGGACGCAGCTCAGCGATGTCAGTCGACCTGTTTGGTTCTCGAGGGGGCGCGGCGCGACGCGCAGTGGGCCGTCGTTCACGCAGGTCGCATCGTCGGCGGAAGAATCAAAGATCGGGGCGCGGCAGAGCGCTTGGCAGAGGCCGTACGCGGCGGTCTCGAGACGCTTGGCATCACGCCTAATGCGCTGGAACACATCATTGTGGGTGTGGGACCTGGTTCCTACGCGGGGCTTCGCATCGTGCTCTCGTTCGCAAAGGGGATGGCGCAGGCGCTAGGTTGCAAGATCGTCTCCGTGCCCTCCATGCCGGCGATGCTTCGTGATCTAGACGAGGCTGTCTTGCGTGGAGCCACGGCGCTCCCAGCGCCGCGCGTCGCGTTGATGAACGCGTTTGCGGGTCAAGTGTTCGCGTATGGCGACAACGTACCAACCGATGCCTATTTGCCAGAGGCGCTCACGCCGCTCCTCCCTGCAAACGTCACAATCATACGTGATGGAGACGTACCGTACGCCGCCGAGCGAATGTTCGACTTGCGGACGCTCGACATTGATATTCCCTACGGCGTGCTGTCGCTCGGGCTGGACGCCATTGCACGCGGCGAGTTCGCCGACTTGCTCACGCTACTCCCAGACTACGGAAGACTGAGCTCGGCCGAGCTCAAAGCAAACTTGTCCTGAACATCCGGAATACGCACGCTGACCACCACGCCGCCGTGAGGTCCATTGACGATTTCCGCTTCGCCACCGATTTCTCGAACCCGCGCGCGAATGTTACCAAGACCACGCCCTTCCTCGCTACCGTGACCGAGCCCTTTGCCCGTATCGCTGATGGTGAAGTGAAGTAAGTCGTCGTCAATCCCAATGCGCACAGTGACGTCGCTGCTTCCGCTGTGACGAATCGCGTTCACGACTGCCTCGCGAAAGACGGACGACAAGACAGCGGTAAGCTCAGAGCGAACCGGGATTCCCGCCGGCTGGCCCGCGACGTTCCATGCGAGACGCATCCCATGTGCTTGGCAGTTGTCCTCTGCGCGTCGGCGCACGAGGCTGAGCAGCTCGTCGAGCTTACGCGGTTTATCAGAAAGCGCCCAAATGGCGTCACGCAGCGCCTCTAAACTCATGGCAACCATGCTCTGGGTCCAGGCCCAGGCTTCGCGATCAGCGTCGCTTGCACGCTGCTTCTCTCGTTCGGCCCTCAGCGCGATGCCGCTGAGATCGGCACCAACGTGGTCATGGAGATCGCGCGCCATACGCGCACGCTCAAAACCAAGGGCCGCCCGTCTCGATTCTTCCTGCAGGCGGCGCTGTGCGATCACCGACGAGCGCACCCCACTATAGTGGCGAACGCCCACGATGATCGAAAACAGAAAGGTCATGAGCAAGACGTTGACGGCCTTGCCAACCAGCTCCGTCGGCGCATCCGCGGGGGTTGCAAGGTACATCGCGATGCTGAGGGAGGCCAAATAGAGCGTCTGTACGGCAACGAGCCAGCGTGGCGGAAACGGAAGCATGAAGGGCGCAAACAGAAAGACGAGTGGAATCATCCCAAGATCACGGCTGATCGCACCCTCCGTGCGTGAGAGTACGAAACAAGGATACACCATGAACAGACAACACAAGATGACAGCCGATGCGAACACCGTACGGGCACTCGCCTTGCGCACCAGAAACCAAAGCGCAAAACCAGCAATGACCGTTGCGATACGTCCCATCTGAACAGCGGGTGGCGGCGTTCCACCGGACGCGAGCTCCACAACCCAGAAGATGGCAGTGAGCCCCGGACAGGCCAAAGTCGCGGCTTTGAGCCCCTGACGCAGCCGAGCGATGACCGAAGCCTCAATCGCCGTTGTTTCGTCCTGGATTACGCTAGTCGCCACGTTAACATCTTAAACACGAATCTCGTCGCAATCCGAGCCTGCGCCAGCGCGATTCACGCGGACTACGTTTTGACGAAGCGA
This sequence comes from Myxococcota bacterium, assembly GCA_044359465.1. Lineage (GTDB taxonomy): Bacteria > Myxococcota > JADLHZ01 > JADLHZ01 > JADLHZ01 > JADLHZ01. The sequence goes on along the minus strand of JBIKMD010000042.1, from coordinate 3,104 downwards.
AGGGCCTGATGATCTTTCACCACCCCAGGAAAACGCAGCACTTCGTTGTGCATGGCCACGTACACACCAGGCGCAATCAACTGCACGGCGAGCAGCGCCTCGGTCATGTTTTGCAAGGCATCGGTATTGCGCAGCTCGTAGGGCCTCATGGCCCCGGTCAAAACAATAGGAACCCGCGGCGCTTGCCCCAGGGTTTGTACGAGCGTTTCGCCCGTCACGGCCAGGCGGTCCGTGCCGTGCGCAATGACAATCGCATCATGGGTAGCAGCGTAACCCTTTGCGACCTCTGCAATGCGCGCGTGGTCTGCCGGCGTCATTTCGAGAGAGTCTTTGTTCATCACCGGCACGCGCTCGATTTGGACCCCACGCAAAATCAGCGAGGCGAGCATGATGTCGAGCACACTTTTTTGGTTGGCAAGCGTGCCGTCGGACTCGTTGTAGGTCTTTTCAATCGTTCCGCCGGTGGTCAGCAACGCTATGCGTTTCATGCACCGCCTACCTCACACCATGAACGCTTTTTTTAAAAGAGCTGCCCACGCCAAGCAGGCGGCGTGGTTCAAAAGAAGCCGAGTTGCAAACGAGCGGCTTCGCTCATGCGATCCTGCGTCCATGGCGGATCGAAAGTCACGTCCACCAAGGCTTCGCTCACACCAGACAGTTTGCGCAGCTTGGCTTCGACGTCGTTCTTGAGGACACCACTCATGCCGCAGCCAGGCGCCGTCAGTGTCATGCGCACGGTGACTTTGTTCGTGCCGTCTTCTTTCGGCTCGAGGTCGCAGCCATAGACGAGTCCAAGCTCGACGATATTGGCTGGAATTTCGGGATCGTAACACGTACGCAGCGCATCCCAAACGCGCTCTTCGAGCGGTTTTGATGCGTCTTCGGCTTCGCCGGCGACTGGTTTGTCTTTACCGAGCGCGTCCGCATCATCCCCGTGAATACGAAACAACTGACCGCGCACATTCATCACGGTGAACGAATCACCGAGCTGCTGCGTGAGCCTCACTTGTTCGTTCTGCTCGAGGGTGGTCGGGTAGCCATCCGGGATGACCACGGCTGCCACGGCGCGCCGAATCGAAATCCAACGGCTGCCTTCGGCATCTCCGCCTAAGGTGACAAGACCTGACATGGCTTACTCCGTCGACACGGGCTCTTGCGAGCCACTGAGCGCCGCGTGAAGCACATGCCACGCGAGCGTCGCGCACTTTACGCGCGCGGGATAATCACCAACAGCAGAAAACACCACGAGCTTACCGAGCGCGTCCGGATCAGCAGGCTCTTTGCCCTGCGTGACCATGGCGTGAAAGGTCTCGAACAACGCCTCTGCTTCGGCTTTGGTTTTGCCTTTGACTGTTTCTGTCATGAGCGACGCCGACGCCGTCGAGATCGCGCAGCCTGAACCTTCGAAGCCAATGTCTTCGATGCGGTCGTCTTTCACTTTCACGTCGAGCGTCATTTGATCGCCGCAGAGCGGATTACGACCATCGACGTGACAGGTGCACTCTTCGGCGCCCAAGCGGCGGAAATTGCGCGGGCGTTTGTGGTGATCCAAGATCAGCTCTTGGTACAAATCGTTGAAGTCGCTCATGAGCGGGCTCCTCGCGCTGCTACCGTCTGTGCACTGCGGCGCCTCACTGAAAGATCTTCCTAACGGCTTCAATGCTCTGCACGAGCGCGTCCACGTCGGCGTGCGTGTTGTAAATACCAAACGAGGCGCGTGTGGTTGCAGGCACTTTGAAGCGCTCCATGACGGGCTGCGTGCAGTGGTGACCAGCGCGCACACAAACGCCGTGTCTATCTAAGATGCTGCCAACGTCATGCGGGTGTGCACCTTCGAGCACGAACGACACGACGCCGACTTTGTTTGCAGCAGTACCAATGAGCCGGAGTCCTTTGACGCTAGAAAGCGCCTCAGTCGCGTATGCGAGCAAGGTTCGCTCATGTGCATCTATCGCGTCGAGCCCGAGACCCCACACATAGTCAATGGCCGCAGCGAGTCCGATGGCGCCTTCCATGTTGGGCGTGCCTGCTTCGAACTTCACAGGCGGCTTGGCGTAGGTCGTCTTTGCAAAAGTCACGTTGCTGATCATGTGACCGCCTCCGTGAAAAGGCGGCATCGCATCGAGGAGCTCGAAACGGCCGTAGAGCGCGCCAATGCCTGAAGGACCATAGAGCTTGTGCGGGCTGAACGCGAAGAAATCACAACCGAGCGCCTGCACGTCGATGGTGAAGTGCGGAGCGGCTTGTGCTCCATCTACGATCATGATGGCGCCGGCAGCGTGCGCAAGCGCGGTCATTTTTTGAATCGGATTGATCGTGCCGAGCGAGTTGCTGACGTAGATCGCAGACACGATCTTGGTGCGTTCGTTCAGCAATGCTTCGAAGGCCTGCAGATCAACCTCGCCGCTGTCCGTGATCGGCGCTACTTTCAAAACTGCGCCGCTCTGCTCGCAGAGCATCTGCCACGGCACAATGTTCGAATGATGCTCCATAGCAGTGATGAGAATCTCATCGCCCGCTTTGAGCCGACGACCATAGGTGTAGGCGAGGAGGTTGATGGCCTCGGTGGTTCCGCGCAGGAATACGATCTCGCGGTGATCCTTGGCATTGAGGAAGCGCTGCACTTTTTTGCGCGCGCCCTCGTACGCAGCTGTCGCACGCTCGCTCAGTTCGTAAACACCGCGATGCACGCTGCCATTGTCGTTCTCATAGAAGCGCGACACCGCATCAATCACGGCGCGGGGCTTTTGGCTCGTGGCGGCGTTATCCAAATAGACGAGGCGCTTGCCACCACGTACGGTCTGTTCGAACACCGGAAAATCGCGGCGCACGACCTCTGGGTCGAAACCCGTACGTTTTTCGGTTGGCAGCGTCTCGGTCATCATGTTCCTGCCCCTTTGAGCCAATCGAGCAGCGCTTCATTCGCGCGTGTGCGGAGCGCCTCGTTCGCAATGCTGTCTACAATTTCTCGGGCGAAGCCTTCCGCGAGCATGGCTCGGGCCGCTTTTTCGTTGATTCCGCGGGCGCGCAGATAAAAGAGCGAATCATCGCTGAGCTGTCCGGTGGTGCTGCCGTGCGCGCATTTGACGTCGTCTGCGTAGATC
>JBIKMD010000860.1:0-3179 GCA_044359465.1 Myxococcota bacterium | reverse complement strand
GTTCTTGTTGTTCGCCATGTTTTTGCAGCGCGCGCAGCCCCACAGCGCTCGATGCAATCACCACGACACCGATCAAGATCCATTTCCCCACTTATTTCTCCGATTTCTCGATCGCATTGAGCGCTTTCATCTTCTCTTCGTGTGTATTGTGGATCAACTCTTTGGTCGCTTGGGTGTTATCGATCATCGTCTTGGGCGACGCGTTTGCCAGCCCCATCTGCTGGCGCGCGAAGTTGAAGTAGAGGCCCATGATTCCGACCATCACGGCAAAGGTCAGCACCATGCCAAACAATCTCCCTCGGCCGCCGAGTTTGCCCATCACCATGCCCGCGAGGACGCCCACGAACAAACCGCCCGCGGCCCCCGCGGCGACCGAGCTGAGATCCAAGCCCGGTAGTTGCTTGGTGGTGGGAGCGGGCGGCGCGGCCGTCGCTTGGGGCGTCACGTCGTGCGCGATGCCATCGAGCGTCATGACCTTCATCTTGCCGCGGTACTCCTGCGGGACGTCTTCCAGCCGGTCGACAATGACGTCCACGCCGTCTTTGTCTTTGTAGCTGAAGAGCGTGGTGTCTTTTTTCGCCATGCGCCGTCGATCTTACCGCAAATTGGCAGGGCTCATGACTTTCATTTGGGCAGCAATACTTCGCTCGCCATGATCGTCTTGACCAGGTCGACGAACACGCGCGTCTTGAGTGGTGGCACGGCGGCCGCAGTTTGGGAATACATGGCGAACACGGGAACCCCGCCACGTTGCGGATGGTTACACGACCACCCTGGCATCACTTCAACGAGCTGCCCGCGGCGCAGCTCATCCCGAATGATCCAATCGGTAGTACGCATGAGACCAAGGCCTGCGCGCGTCAGTTGTGCGGCTAAGGTTGGGCTCGTTGTGTGGATGGCGGCGTTGATTGCAACACTCTCGCGTTTGAGCCCACGAAAAAAAGTCCACTCAGAGGGACCCGCCGCTGGGCCTACAGAGACGCACGGGTGCTCAGCAATGTCGCTCGGCTTCTTGGGTGCGCCACGGCTGCTCACGTAACCCGGGCTTGCGACTAGGCGCACTGGAATGCGGCCAAGTAACTGCGCGCGGAGTGCGCTATCTGCAGGGCGTCCTACGCGGATCGCCAAATCGAACCCCCCCTCGAGCAACTGAACGTTGCGATCGGATAAGTCCACCACGAGCCGTAGATCCGGGTAGCGACGCAGAAAGCTCGGCAAGTGGGGGCCGAGCAAACGTTCGCCAACGGACACAGGCATGGAGACACGCAGCTGCCCGCGCGGCTTCACGCCGGTGAGCTCGGTGATCGCGTCGTGTGCAGCGCGTTTCGCTGCGACCATAGACTCGGCGTGCGTGACGAAGACGCTCCCGGCTTCAGTCAGATGCAAGCGCCGCGTGGTACGGGTCAACAATTGTGCGCCGAGGTGTGCCTCTAGATCGGTGACGGCGCGTGAGACTGTGGACACGCTTTTTCCCAGTGCTTTGGCGGCGCTACTAAAGCCCTGCGATCGTACGACCTGAAGGAAAATTTCTGCGGCTCCAAGCTCGTCGTTCATGTCGCTATTATTGTACATTGCGCAAAGGTGCATTGCGATTATTCCGGCTTGTTGCATTCGGGTCTGGCGCGTAGGCTCACGTCATGGAGCTGAAAACCGCTGACGGTGTGCTGATCGATGCGACGTTTTTTGAGGCCTCGAACGCAAAAGGAGCCGTCCTCCTTGTGCCCGCCATGGGCGTACCTCAGCGCTTCTACTCGCCGTTCGCCGAGTGGCTGTGCTCGCGTGGGTTCCATGTGCTGACCTTCGATTTTCGCGGCATGGGCCGTTCACTCAAAGGCCCTCTCGCGAAGGTCGACGCAGACATCATCACCTGGTCACAACAAGACGCTGCCGCCGCGCTGGAGGCGCTTGGTACGCGTTCGCAAGGGGTGCCAATTTCGTGGATTGGTCACAGCCTCGGAGGCCAGATCGTTCCTTTCGTTCCCAACCGCACGCGTGCGGCGAAAATCGTCACGGTAGCCACCGGCAGCGGCTATTGGCTCGAGAACGCCGCGCCTTTGAGACGCAAGGTCTGGTTCTTTTGGTACGGCGCGGTGCCACTAGCGACGCCGTTGTTTGGCTATTTTCCCGGAAAGCGTTTGGGGATGGTGGGAGACCTTCCGCGCGGCGTGATTCGCCAATGGCGCAAGTGGTGCTTGAACAAAGAGTACGCCGTGGGCGCTGAAGGGCCTGCGACGCGGCAACTCTTTGCAGACGTGAAAACACCCATCACCTCGTTTTCTTTCACCGACGACGACATGATGTCTGAACAGAATGTGCGGTCCATTCATGGCTTCTACAAAGGCGCGTCACCCGCGCTCGTGCGCCTCAGTCCACAAGCGCTCGGTGTGAAGCGCGTCGGACATTTTGGATTCTTCAGGCCGGAAATGCGAGAGCCGCTGTGGCAGAAGCTGGTCGAGCCTGAGCTTGCTGTCGTTTGATTGCATTGCGCTAAAAGTAATAAAAGTTTAAAAAATATAAAAGTATGCAATACTACTCTTGTGTTCATCACGGCTGGGAAAAACCAAACGATCGATTTCATTGATGGCATCGGCATCGGAGCCACAGGTCTCAACCCGATCACCGACGCAGAGTGGGATGAATGGGTCCGCGAGATGGATCGAGCGTACTCGCAAGGCCAAGTCACACGTGCGATCTGGCAGATCTCTCCCAAACAACAGCCGAACGTACGCCAGCGCGGCAGTTTGACCGCCGTGCAAAAGAAGTACGATATCCCACGCCAGACCAAGATTGTCGTGATCAGCACGGAGTCAGCGCTTGCCCGCGGCGCTATGACTGGGATCACTTGGCTGCTCGGTGGCAAACCTCCGCTGCGCGCCTACGCGGTCAATGATGTGGAGCGGGCTTTGACCGCGATCGAACGTGAGATCGGCACTTTCGATAGGCAAAAGGTGATCGCCGCGGCGGCGGAAGCTTGCAGCGCCGTCGGCTTCACGCTGCGAGTGCCGACGTAGCTGTTCGCTTCGCCCTTGCTCAGCTACCCGCGAGGTAACGCCCCGTCGCTGTTTTCGCTTTTTTCAGTTGCGCCGGTGTGCCTTCGAAGACAATCGTGCCGCCGTTTTCGCCAGCCTCGGGACCAAGCTCAATCACCCAATCCGCAGACAAAATCACATCGGGTTGGT
>JBIKMD010000041.1:0-11138 GCA_044359465.1 Myxococcota bacterium | reverse complement strand
AATCCATACAGTGAAACCGGTTTATGCGAACTTCCAGACAACAATGATGGGCTAGCCAATGAGAGCTGCTCGGCAGGAAACTACACGCCAAACGCCGGGTTGTACTACCAGCAACTCGCATCGCTCGGCACCTTCATCGACGAGAGCTGTGTCGCAATGCACGGAGCAACATCTCCTTCTTGTTTCGACCGCATGCACGTGCTGGTTCATCACACGACAACGCCATTCATGGTCGTCGCCGATCAGGAAGATGAAACCATTGGCGAGTTTCCTCACTATAGCGACGATCGCAGCTACCTGTGGGGGACGGCAGAGCCATTCAGAGCGCGAGTGTTGGCACAGACCCGCGACATTGTGTCTTCATGGAGCACGGCCGCGCGGGAAGAAGGGCCAGGCACGCCAGGCCACGCGTCGCTCTTGCTACGCAAATCCCGCAGAGCAACGGACCTGTGGGGAAACCATACGCATTTGAGTGACGACATGAAAATCGACTGGAACATGACCAAGTGCACGGCTGCGCAGCTCGCCCTCACCAGCGTGTCGATAGCCGCTACCGTAAATGCTTGGGGAACCGGAGTGGCCCCAGAAGCATTCCTGATCGAAGATGGAGCGAACTGGAATGGCACGGATGACTATTGGGTGACGGGCAACACCTGCAGGACGCCACTTTAGACGACATGGCTTCGCGCCCGCCTGTGGAGCCCGGCATGCGAGGGCTGTCATCGGGACGCACCTAGTTTCCAAAAGTGGGGGGTTGCGCATAGACTGCAGCGCAGTGGAGAACGCTTACACAGAACCGAGCTTCGACTACGACGTCGATTTGCCGGCAGAGCTCAGCGCGGTGCCGCCGAGCTCGTCCTGCAAGGGAATGTTCTTTGCGACGGTGTTCGAACGCGCGCGCGGAGTAGGAACGCCCATTGAGCTGTGCACAGCTGCCGGCATTGAGCACAAACGCTACCTACCTTTTGTAGACTACGCGCTCACTGACTTTTGCAAGCTAACGTACGCCGCAGTTCAGGTACTTTACCGAGGGGAAAAGACGGCCCAAGGGCTGCGCCTTTTGTCACGCGGCTACTATGAGACTTTTGCACAGACCCTATCTGGCAAGATCATCTTCGGTGTCCTAGGTCGGGACGCGCAGCGCATGATGAAAGTGGGGCCCAAAGCGTTTTCGGTCGCAATACCGGTTCCGGGCGGAAGCGTCGAAGTCGAAGCGCTTGGAGCGACCCATATGCGCTACCATTTTCGCGACTATCCCATCATGCTGAATCACGCCAACATCGGCGTATGTGAAGGCGCGCTTGCGTTTTGCGGCGTCACTGGTCGGATCAGGATCGCCAAGCAAGACCTAGGTAACGCTAGCTACGACATTCAGTGGTAGCGCGCATCACTTGTTATCTTTGACGACGCTCACGGTCTCAAGATCGCGAGCTGGCCACCCTGCTCTTTCGATTCGGCGCCAGCCTGCCTACGAGGCGCAATGCTCTACACACTCACCATCCCGCAATTCACAAAGATGCTCCACAACCTGAGCCACCTGCTCGATGCAGCAACCACCCACGCCGAAGCGAAGAAGTTCGACGTCACGACGCTGCTGCAAGCGCGTCTCGCTCCAGATCAATTCGCACTCGTTCGGCAAATTCAGATCGCTTGCGACACTGCCAAGCTCGGCGTCGCGCGTCTCACTGGCAAAGACGCCCCCGCGCACGATGACAGCGAAAAGACGATCGCCGAATGCAAAGCCCGCATCGACTCGACGATCGGCTTCTTGCGTTCGATCACCGAGAAAGATTTCGCGGGTGCTGAAGCCCGCCAGATCACGCAACCACGCTGGAATGGCAAGTACCTCACCGGCGAAGAGTACGCCGTGCAGCACATGATCCCGAACTTCTACTTCCACGTCACCACGGCTTACGCCATCTTGCGCCACAATGGCTGCGACGTGGGCAAGAAAGCATACCTAGGCGAAATGCCGTTCAAAGGGGGCTGAGCCTCACTCGAGCTCTTTCGAAGCAGTACTGCTCTCTGCGGATTCGGGTACCCGCGTCATCGATGGCACTTCGCCGTTAACCCATGCGCTCGCAAGCTCTTTGCGCCGTCGATGAGGCGACGGAATGACGAGCACCCGGCCCGCTTCCTCACGCGCCTGACGCACAGCACCAGTATCGATTCGATCGCCGCGACGCTCGGCTTGCGCGAGCATGTTGCGATACGCCAGCGAAAGTGCATCGGAGCGAAGACTCAAGTCGGCGCCGCGTTCGGTCGGCACCTGTTGCGGCGACTGCGCCTCAACAATGGCCTGGTCTTCGCGAATGATCTGCAAAGAGAAGCGCCGGGCCAACGCGTCGGCGAACCAGTAGGTCATGAAGTTTCTGACCTGAATGAAACGCGTCAGCGTTGTCTGCGCATCGATCGGCGTGTGCGCGAAGAGAATGGAGAGCCCCCACCCGCGCGCCATCATCGTGGTCAAGCGGTTGAAGCTCACCATGTCGATGACAAGTCCCACCGTGTTGCGTGCATCTGGCCCAAGCACCAAGCGAGAGAGGCCTCTTGGCGTAGGCGACTCAAGCGTCACGGTTGCTTCGACGCCCGAGGCCCGCGTCACCACGCTGTAGTCGGGCATGGTGGGTTTTTCGGCATTGCCGAACGATTTGCGATGAACAAAAGGGGTGTGCGCTACATCGACAGTGTTCTCAACCACCCGGCTGTAACCCGCCTTCCATGTAAATGAGCCATAGACCGCGCGCCAACCTGGCCTCTCGAACTCTGGCAACTCGGGGAGCGCAGGCCTCTCTTCTTCAGGGAGGTCGCCCAGAAACACCCAGACCCAACCGAGGCGCTCAACTACCGGATAGCTGTCCACGCGCGCGCGACGAGAGACGGGGGTGCCCGGAGGGTTCGCGGGGAGCGTGGTACAAGCGCCGTCACTCTGGTACGTCCACCCGTGGTACGGACACGTAATGCAGTCATCCTTCACAGTACCGCCGGCCAGAGAGCCATTTCGGTGAACACAAACGTCGCTCAACGCTACGGCTCGCCCATCGGACCTTCGTCTGTACAACACGAAATGCTGGTCAAGCGCTTTCACGCGCAGCGGTTTAGGACCGAGCTCGCGCTCATGAGCCAAAACGTACCAGTGGTTCTTCATCAGCATGGTGGATGTCCTTGAGAGAGCGCGCGTTTAGTCATGTATGGCGCACATTTTAATGGTTGGACACAATGGACGTGGATCTCGTTTCGTCTGCTGCCCTAGCCTACGCGCCTGAGCTTTGACGCGACGAAACCCAACCCGGCGCATTCAACCAACCTGAGGGTTGCGGGCGCACCAAGCATCCGTTATAACAGATACATGTCTGCCGCAAAAGACCCGCAGCCGCGCTTCCTCATCATCCCGGGCCTGGGCGGCTCCTCCGTGGAACATTGGCAAACCTGTTGGGAGCGCAAACTGGCCCACGCCAGCCGCGTGGAGCAACGCGACTGGGACAAGCCGCAGCTTTCCGAGTGGTTAGAACGCTTGGATGCGGCCATCCGCGCGAGCAAGGCCCCGACGATCCTGGTCGCCCATAGCTTAGGTTGTGCGTTGGTCGCGCACTGGCTCGCACGCCACGCGCGCAGCAACACTCGCATTCAAGGCGCGCTGCTCGTCGCACCCGCCGATCTTGGCCGTGCGGGCCCCGCAGTGCACAGCTTCGGCCCACTTCCAGAGCTGTCTACCCCGCCCCCTTTGTGGATCGCTGCGAGCACGACTGATCCGTACGCGAGCCTCGCTTTCACTCAGAACCTGGCGGCGCTCTGGCGCGCAAAACTGATCGACGTCGGCGCGCTCGGTCACATCAACGTGCAATCAGGACATGGCCAGTGGCCCGAGGGTGAAGCGCTGCTGCTACAGTTGCTCAACGCCTCGCGCGGAGAACGAAGGAAAAGACCGCCGCATGCTAGCCTGCCGCTTCGCGCCGCGTCCTGAAAGACCACGCGCTCAGTGAAAATGTTCCGGGCGCGTCGCTACCGCTGCTTGTGGTGGCCGCTGCACAAGCAAAGGCACAAGCGCCACAAACGCAGCATCGTCGATCACTTGGCCACGCTCGGGGAAACCAAGCCCTTCAGAACGCCACTCGGGCTCGAACACAATGGCACGTCCGGCGCCATTATAGCCAAGCTGCAGCAAAGTCTCCTCAGAGAAAGTCCGACATTTTTTCTCACAACACGCAAAGGCGCTACGAACGCGATAGAGCCCCTCGGCTGGCAAGGGTTTGAGCGTCTGCGCTTGCGCGATGGCCTCTAAGGTGTGGCCTTGCTCTGAGAATTGCGCGCGGTTCAAATGCCAGCGCTGAGGCAGATAGAGCCCCGCACCGGGATCACCGTGGTTGTGAAAATAGACGAGCCGCTCAGCTTCAATACCGGCAATGCTCACCGTCGTTCGATAAATTCCGCAGGGAGGAAGCGCCATGCGCGGCACCTACAACGGTTCAACCATAGTACCAAGCCGTGACGGCCAAACGCGGCGCGAAGCTACCGAGCACTTCGTGTTCAAGTTGCGCCGAGCGAAACACAACTAGGCGTCCAAGCATGGGAGCGATGTCTACAGGTGAGGGTGTGTGCAAACGCAGCTGCCCACCGTCAGACCACTTCCACGCGGGATTGAGATACAAAATGGCCGTCACACGCCGACTCTCGGCGCCGGCAAATGCATCGAGATGACGCGCATAACTCGCGCCGCCTCCAGCGTAGTGTGCAAGCTGAACATCGAAGCGCATCAGCCCGAGCCATACGGCTTGATTCAGCTCGAGACGAAGCGCCTCGAAGAACGTCCACATGGGCGCAAAATCCGCGTCGTGAGCGTTGAGCCATTGAGACACATCACCTCGCACAGCGGCGTTCTTCGTTTGCGCACGCGAAAAACCAGAAGGGCTCAGCCCCTTAGAGGTGACGCGCGTTTTGGCGCTTTGTGCGATCTGCGCTGCCGCAGCGGAGTCCTCACGAGAGAACCATCCGTCGGTAGCGAGCATCGCAATCTCACTTTCGGTCATCGATCAGCCTTACATGCGCACGCACCGTTGGTCACGCACGCGGAGGATCATGGCGCCACGCCGGCTGTTGGCGTAGGGCGCTTTTGTGAACCTCTTTCTTGGGTACCTTGCTGGTTGCATCGCGTGGCTCGTGTCGCGTACGTACCGCGTTCGCCAACTCCACTTGGATTTGCGTACGCCTATTGACGGCGGCGTCATCTATGCGGCGCTGCACGAACATCAGCTGCAAGGCTTGCGAACGAATCCCGAACAGCGTCAGCTCGTGACTGTTGCCTCCAAGTCGAAAGACGGCAACATCATTGCGGGGCTAGTCCGCTTGTACCGGGTCATGCCTGCGCGCGGCAGCTCGTCACGAGGCGGCGCGGAAGCGCTTGCGGCGTTGCGCACCTGGGTGGATGGCGGTGCCTCGTGCGTCATCACGATAGATGGGCCGAGGGGCCCCAGGCGCAAAGCCAAAATTGGCGCAGCGAAATTGGCGCAGCTCACCGGCCGCCCCATCATCCCGGTAGCTGTGGTGTCCTCACGCGTCTGGCGTTTTCCTCGCGCATGGGATCGCTTCGAGATCGCCAAACCTTTTGCGCGCGTCGTGCAAGTGAACGGCGCACCCATTTGGGTGAGCCCGGACGAGCAAGATCTGACGCCAGTCCTCACGCGCATCGAAGAAGCCATCGAAGCGCTTGACCGCGAAGGTCGCAGACTGGTGGGCCGGCCAGAGGATTATCGCGTCGAGGGATGACGCAGCGCGAAAACGCTGGCATGTTCATTCCATGCCAATCGACAAACAAACAGCCAGCTTCATGCAATCGTTGTGTCTCGGCGAGATCGAAGAAGACATCGTGCTTCCATTTCCGGTCATGCCAGCGGCCGAAAAAGACACGCTCAAGAGCGTGCTCGAATCGATCGATCAACTCTTGTCGGGCCACGAAAAAGACTACCGCGCGTGGGATAAAGCAGGTGATTTTCCGCCTGGCTTCATCGATGAAATGAAGCAGTTTGGTCTGTTCGGTTTGGTCATTCCGGAAGAGTACGGAGGCCTTGGCTTCAATGCCTCGGCCTATTCACGCGCACTGCAGGAGATCGCTAAATTCGACGGTTCCGTCGCAGTCACGGTGGGTGCGCACAGCTCCATCGGTATGCGCGGGCTACTACTCTACGGCACGGACGAGCAGAAAAAGCGCTACTATCCGAAGTTAGTGACGGGCGAGATGATCGCCGCCTTCTGCCTCACTGAACCGGGTGCTGGCTCTGACGCAGGCTCGATCAAAACGACAGCCGTCAAAGACGGCGACGCTTGGGTCATCAACGGCGGTAAACTTTGGATCACCAACGGCGGCATCGCGCAGTTCTATACGGTGTTTGCGAAGACTGGTCCTGCAGATCTCAAAGGCAACATCACCGCGTTCATCGACGAGCGCAACATTCCGGGCGTGAGCACTGGACCGCACGAAGACAAGATGGGCCAACGCGCCAGCTCCACGACCGAGGTGCACTTCGACAACGTGCGTGTGCCATTGAACAACGTGCTCGGCGAAGTTGGCAAAGGCTTCAAGGTCGCCATGGGAATTCTCAACAGCGGACGCAGCGGCCTCGGCGGCGGCACTGTCGGAGCCATGAAGACGATTATTGGACTGTCGACCAAGCAGGCCAAAGAGCGCTCACAGTTCGGCCGCCCCATCGCCGAGTACGGTTTGATCAAACAGAAAATCGGCCACATGGTGGTGGATTGTTTTGCGACCGAAAGCTGCGTGACCATGGTCGCTGGTCTCGTCGACCAAGGCTACCAAGACTACGCAGTCGAAGCGGCGATCAGCAAAGTCTTTGGCAGCGAATGTATGTGGCGCACGGCTGATGAAGGCCTGCAAATCGCTGGCGGCAATGGGTTCATGAAAGACTACCCATACGAACGCATTCTGCGCGACGCGCGTATTGCTCGGATCTACGAAGGCACCAACGACATTCTGCGTTTGTTCATTGCGCTCACCGCCATGAACGATGTGGGGCATCAGCTCAAAGAGCTGAGCTCCAGCCTGAAGGGCGTTTTCAATGATCCGATCAAAGGCTTTGGCGTCATGTCGGACTACGCACGCAAACAAGCGTCGCTCATCACAGGTTACAACAGGGAGAAGAGCCGCTTCACCAAGCTAGTGCCGCCGCTCCGTCCCCAAGCGCAGATTTTCGAAGATGGCACGCGAGATCTGGCCTCTGCCGCCGATCGCATTTTGCGCAAACACGGCCGCAACATCATCGAGAAACAATTCGCCACCAAACGCCTTGCAGACATCATGATCGATCTCTTCGTGCTTGGCTGCACGCTGAGCCGCGTGAACAGCATCATTGAAGCGCAAGGCATGGCCAAGAGCGCGAAGGAGCTCGAAATCTTGCAGGTACTCTCCGGTCAAGTCGCGAGACGCGTGCGTTCGAACTTTGGTAAGATCGACGACAACGACGATGAGCTGATCAAGTCGCTCGCGGATCACGCCTTCGATCGCGAAGGGTATGGCTGGGACTCGATATGATCGACGTCTACTATTTCCCGACGCCAAACGGTCATAAGATTCCGCTCTTTCTCGAAGAGACAGGGCTGAAGTACACCATTCGCCCGGTGAACATTCTCAAAGGCGAGCAGCTCGAGCCCGCCTTTTTGAAGATCAATCCGAACAACAAGATTCCGGCGATCGTTGACCACGAGACTGGGGTCACGGTGTTCGAATCGGGCGCGATCCTGCAGTATCTCGCGGACAAGACCGGACGATTTCACGGCAAAGATCTCAAAGAGCGCGTGAGCGTCAACGAATGGTTGTTCTGGCAAGTGGGCGGCCTTGGGCCCATGCTTGGTCAGCTCGGACACTTCGTGAAGTATGCGAAGGAAAAAGTACCGTACGCGATTCAACGCTACACGGACGAATACACGCGGCTTGCCGGGGTCATGAACAAGCGCCTCAGTGAAACGCCCTTTCTCGCAGGAGCGGAGTACACCATCGCCGATATGGCTTGTTATTCGTGGTCACTCCAATTCGAACCTTACGGCATCAGCGTGGGCGACGCGGTAAAGCGTTGGCAACGCGCGATTGGCGAGCGACCCGCCACCATTCGCGCCATGGCGATCAAAATCGCTCCTCTCTCGTAAAATCGAGGTGAACCCATGATGGTGACCTACCGCGGCTCCGTGCTGCGGCTCTTGTTTTGGCAGTGGAAACACGTGCTCGCTTTTGTTGGACTAGCGACGCTCAGCACGGCAGCGCACACATACCTGCCCTACGATATCAAACTGCCAACGGCGCCCCTCGCGGTCGTCGGCGCTGCGCTCGGCATCTTCGTCAGTTTTCGCACCAACTCCGCTTATGCGAGGTGGTGGGAAGGCCGGCAGCTCTGGGGGCGCCTCGTCAACGTGTCGCGGCACTTTTCGTCGGAGCTCATCGCCATGGTGGGGCGAGACACCGCCGCCCCTTTGGTAAAACGCCACATTGCGTACGTGCATGCACTGCGCGTCGCACTGCGCGACGAGGACGCAAGCAAGGACACGGCGCTGCACGCCTTCCTGAACGGCGAAGTGATCGCAGGCCAGCGTAACGTCCCCTACGCCATTTTGCGTGAGCAATACCAAGCGATAGCGGCGCTGCCTCTCGACAACATTCAACGCGCGTCGCTCTACGCATCGCTCCTCGCCATACAAGATGCGCAGGGCGGCAGCGAGCGCATCAAACGAACGCCCATGCCGCGCGGTTACGGCTTCATCGCAGAGCGGCTGATGATGTTTTACGCGCTGCTCTTTCCGCTCGGCATCACTGAGATTCACTGGTTCGCCATTCCCATCGCAACACTCGTTTGTTTGTGTTTCGCGCTGATCAGCGAGGCCGGCCGCGTGCTCGAAGATCCCTTCAACACTTTTTACAATGGGCTACCCCTCTTTGCCCTCTCCAAAACCATCGAGATCAATCTTCGCCAAGCGCTTGGCGAGCGAGAGGTAGAGGCGCCGCCTACCCCTGACGCTCGCGGCATCTTGTTGTAGGACTCAACCACCATGACCCAGCAAACCCGAGCCGAAGATCCCCGTATTCCGCCGATCGGTAGCGTTCCTCAAGCGGAGCGTATGTTCCGTGTGAACTGGGTTGTGAACGAGTGGCTCGATTTAGAAGTGCCCTATTTGTCTGCGGACTTCGTCAGCCGCCAAGGCCGTCAAATGCGCCTTGTAGACATTCGGTCGCAGGAAGATGACCTTGGTTACGTGCCAGGAAGCGACTGGGTTCCGCAAGAAGAGCTCACACGAACACTGGACCCACTCGGCCGCGACGACCCGATTGTGATTATTTCGCAAAGCGGCTCGTCGCGCGCGGGCGCGGCAGTGAAAGCGTTGAAGGAAAAAGGCTTTCGTTACGTCGCGGCCATGCGCGGCGGCGTCTATGCTTGGCGAGATCTCGGCTATTCCGTGAGCTACGAGGCATTTCCTCGCGCGAAGCTGCGCCCCATCAACTTTCGCTGGGAAGCACAAAAGGGCCAAGCGTCACTGGCAGACGTCGAAGCGCACGTTGGAGATCCGCTGACGATTCGTTGGCTCAAGCTTGCGGCGCTTCTCGTACACGGTCGCGTCTCCTGCGTTGACGGGCGCGACGGCAGCGGCGTGATTGGCACGCCTGGCGGGGACGCCGGAGAGTTTGCGCTCCTGCTATCAGCATACGAGCGCGTCACTGGGCGTCAGCTCGATGCCAGCGCCGTCGACACCCTACTTTGCCGCCGCATCGACGAGTTCGGGCGCTTTTATGCGCATACAGATGTGCATGCGTCGAACACCCTGATCCAAGCCTTGCGTGCGGACAAACGTATGGAGGGCTCGCTCGACAACGTCTTTCACGCGCTGGAGTGGCGTCGCTTTTTCTTGTCGCCGCCAGAAGCCCTGCGAGACGTGCTGCTCGAGCATGCGGTGAACCCTGCACACATGGGCTGTGGCCATATGCGGCTCTCGCTTCAGAATGCGGCCGACTACGGAACTAGGCCTGAGCTGGTCGAACAAACCATGGCAGGGATCTACCGCCAGCGCTGGGAAGGTCAGATCGACGTCGAGTACTCGGTGCTTCCGGGTGGTCACGCCGAAGGCGGCGTGCTCAGCATCTTCATGGAAGAAGGCGTGACGGCGTTTGGCCGCATTCCGCTGATCTCTCCCTCTAGCGGTGACCGGCAATTTTTCGTCGCCCATCCGCAAGTGGCAGGGTTCTTGCGCGCGCAGCAGGTAGCCTTTCTGCAACAACAAAACGACGTCGCGCCGCTGACGCCAGGCGAAGCGGAACAACTCTCGTTAGAAGTGCACGCACTTGGCGATCGCCAAACCTCGCGTACGCTCGGTGCATTGGCCAAAGGGCTGCCGCTGTACCAACTGCGCTTTCGGCGCGATGGTTCGGTGCGTGTCGTTCCGCTTGGCATGATTTAGGGATTTCTCGCGTCGTGGCCAAAATTTGGTAGTGTCGCGCCCATGACTGAGACAGACATTGCCCAAGCGCTCATGGCCCTTGGAGAAAACGAACAAGACGCCAAACAAATGGCGCGCGGCGGTGGCACCAAAGGCCTCACACAACTTGCCCGCGCGGTGTTTTTGCGCCTCGCGTGGAACGGCGTGATTCCAGAAGACAACGCGTGGATCGCCAATTGGGAAGAAGGTCACCCAATTGAGAAGGCGCTCAAGCGAATGAAAGCCAAAGGCGTTGATCAAGCAGACATCACTGACGTCGTTCGCGCGATGCAACACGAAGTCCTCTGCTCGATGTGTGAGTTGCTCGACGGTGAAGGACTGCCTGAGCTGCGCAAGAAGATCCCTGCCCTCAAGCCCCTCTCATGGCGTCTGCACGTGCATCTCAACAAGAAGCCGGAAGGCCCGATCGAAGCGCTCATCGAAAGTGTCGATGCATACGATCCCACCGGCAAAGAAGGCTTTCCGCGCCAACGTTAGTCTCACCTCAATTCAATGCTTTCTCCTGCTGCGGCGCACGCGCTCCTCCACCTGACTGTCTTCATTTGGGGGTTCACCGCGATCTTGGGGAAGCTCATCAGCGTCAACGCATTGGCGCTGGTTTGGTATCGTCAGATCATTGCTGTCTTGTTTTTAGGCGTGCTCTTCGCAGC
>JBIKMD010000859.1:0-3185 GCA_044359465.1 Myxococcota bacterium | reverse complement strand
ATGTAGACACGCGTGTTGTCGAAAACTGGCGCAATGTACACCGCGCTGCCCGCGTCCGCGCCGCCGCCCGAGCTTGGCGTGTAGGGCACCACATATTCGTTGGTTAAAAAACGCGTTGGAATCATTGAGAACGAAAAGTCGTACCCACCCGCGTTATAATCGTGAATCGCAAGGCCCCAAATCGGAAGGGTTGAGGTTACACGCGCGGCTTTAGGGCGCTCTGCATCGGCGGCGCCATTGGCGGTCGTCGGCAGTGTGTACCCCGTGCTGCCATTGGGTCCGATCACGAACGGCGTGATGCCGCCGCCCGAACCAGCTTGGTAAACGTTGATGGTTGTACTGCTGGTGTTTGGATTGAACAAATAGAGCCGCATGGCGGCATTCATGCCGCCCGTGGGTACAACGAAATCGCGACCATAAGCGCGAACCGGGATAACGGATTCCATATCCGTGTGATTTGCCGACGAGCCAGCGTTGACGAGCGCCACGGCAACTTCTTGATTGGAATCAATTCGTGATCCGGCGACCAGCTGAATATTCGGCGCCGGCGTTTCATCTATTGTGGCACCCGTATTGTCGAACGCGGAGGTCGAATAGGTTTGACCGCGGTTGAGTGTCACGGTGACTTGCGACGTGCCATTGTTGAAAGTCACAACCGTGCTGTCACTGAAAGCCGTAACCAAGGCCCGCGCAAAGAAAAAGGGATTGTTGTTGACGCTCGCCGCATTCGTAGGCGCAATCGGGCTCTGCCCCACAGGAACACGGTAGCTTAGGAAGCCTGCCATCGATTGAAGCGAAAAGTGCTCGAGGGCTGCGCCAAGAAACGTGTCGTCAGTCCCTGAGCCATTGCTCGGGTAACTCTGATGCACGAGGGCTGCAGGTCCGCCGAACGATCGAATTGCATCACCGCCGTCAAAACGAATCGCCGTGTTCACGCGTGGCAGCACGACGATCGGACAAGCGTAGCTACACGTGGTCGTGGTGGGCGTGACGCTCAGGTCGGCAAGCTGGCCGCTAAAATTACATTCCGACACGCCTGTTGCTGTGAACGACGCGGGAACGCACTGCGTGCTCGCCGTGTTTTCGCTGCTGTCTAGCGTGATGGTTTGTCCTCGCGCCATTCTGAAAATCAACGTGGAGCTCTGCGCAGGTGTGAAATCGACAGGGTTGAACGGCATCGTTTCGAAACCGTCCTCCCAATGGTCATAGATGAAGTATTGGTCATCAGTGGTGGCGGTGAGTGCCACCCGGGATGCCATGTGTCTTTGCGCGCCATTGGCTGTGCTGTTCCACGCGGCGCCGGTGACCACGTTGCGATACTGGTTCATCACCACGCGCACTTGCGACTCGCGCCCAAGGACGATGTAGTCCTGGACGCCTACACTCACGTCCGCGCGGGTGGCCTGCAAAAACAAGGCAAAACTGGCGAGCAGTATGGGAACTGCGTGTTTGATGGCTCGCATGCAGAAATGTTACACGGGATTTGTCCATAAGGCTGGTAGCATTGTTGAGAGATGCTTTCGCGTGCTATTTTCCTGTTTCTCCTGTTCTCTGCGCTTCGTGCCAACGCCCAGGCGTCCTTCGATGTGCAGCTCTTTCGGCCGTCCGTTCACTCGGATTCGTTCATCACGGTCGAGTCCGGAGCGGTCTCACGCAAGTTCGACGTGCGTGCTCAGCTCTATTTGAACTACGCCAATCGGCCGCTCGGCTTGTTCGATCGCAACGGTCGGCAGATCTCGTCGCTCGACCACCGCTTCGACATGAACGTGGCGGGTTCAGTGGCGCTGTTTAAGCACCTCTCGCTCGGTCTGCAGATTCCCGCCACCTTGTTTCAAGGCGGCAATTTGCCAAGTGCAACGACGCCGTCGTTCAAACCGGTGGCGTTTGGTGATTTGCGCTTCGAACCCAAAGTGAACATGCTGTGGCAGGAGCGCTTTGGGATCGACATCGCGCTTCTGCTCGCGCTCACCGTTCCAACTGCTAGCAGCGGTAGCTTTGCGGGTGATCGCAACGTCACCTTCGGCGGAGAGCTGGACATCTCGCGCCGTTTCGGTCCGTTTCGCGCGGCGCTGAACTACGGCCTGATGTGGCGCGCGCAGAGCACGTATTACAATTTGATCATGGGACCTGAGATGTACGCCCGCGCCGGAATCGCGCTCGACATCGGCCGCATTGCGGCTCGGGTGCCGATTGAAATTCTTGCCGAGGTTTATGGACGCACGAGCTTGCTCACGCCTTTCGCCGGCGCCGCGCAATCACCTATGGAAGGCATTCTCGCACTTCGCGTAGCGCTCATCCGCCAAGTGCAACTCTCGTTCGGCGGCGGAAGAGGGCTACTGCCAGGATACGGCTCGCCCATCGCTCGGGCCTTCATTGGCCTCACCATCGTGCCCTTTGCTTCGCGTGATGAAGGGGCGTCTTCCGAACAGATCGAAGAAGATCGCACCAAGAAGGAAAGCTGGGGCAAAAAAGCAGACCTCGCGCGTGACGTAGACGCAGACAACGACGGCGTCGCGGACTCTGTCGACAAGTGCTTGAACGAGACAGAAGATCTAGACGGTTTCCAAGACGATGACGGTTGCGAGGATCGCGATAATGACGGCGACGGTTTGCGTGATGCATATGACCGCTGTCCGAACGAGCCGGAGACGATCAATGGGAATAATGACCTCGACGGCTGCCCGGACGACGGGCGTACGCTGGTTTCGCGGAACAAGAACACGATTCAGATCTTCGAGGACGTGCAGTTCCAGCATGATCTTCTCGTGCCGGCGGCGTTCAACATGCTCTCGCAGGTTGCTGCGGTGATCTTGAATCATGAGATCAAGAAAGTAAGGGTGGAGTATTATTACACGGCGACCGGTGGAAGTGCGCAGGTGCTCGCTCAGCAAAGAGCGGTCGCAGTGGCGCAGTATTTGTTCCAGATGGGAGTAGCGAAGGAACGGTTAGCGGCAGTGAGCTTCGTTGGGTACAAAGGAACGAAGAGTAAGGTGAGCTTTGTGATTGTGGAGTGAAAAGCAGGGCAAGAACGATCACTGGCAAGAATGAGCACGGGCAAGAATGAGCACGGGCAAGAATGAGCACGGGCAAGAATGAGCACGGGCAAGAACGATCACAGGCAAGAACGATCACAGGCAAGAACGATCACAGGCAAGAACGATCACAGGCAAGAACGATCACAGGCA
>JBIKMD010000858.1:0-3187 GCA_044359465.1 Myxococcota bacterium | reverse complement strand
AGCTGCGAGACAATCAGCGTGATTAATTGTTCGAGCGAAAAGACCCGATGGAAGATGTTCGTATTTTTGAACGAACGGCTCGCGAGATACGACTTCACGGACTGCACGAAGCGTCCGTTGCTGCCACCTTGGAGGTACGCGAAGATTCCCTCGATACCGCATGTGGCTAGCGGTGCGTTGTCCGCCGAGCGCTTCTCTGCGTCGAAGTGCAGCACAGAGCGAAAGGTGTCGTAGCGTTTACCTTGAACGGTATAGCTGGTCAGCTCAACGTGACCTTCGGCGTCCGAGATGGCCAGCGTGCTGTTGGTGGTCCCGAAGTCGATGCCGACGTAGGTCATGCCCTTAGCTCACTCGCGTCAGATCACGAGCGTTAGAGCACTCGCGGCGGTAGGAACGGTCGCTCAGCCTTGGTCGTCTGGAATGTCGTACGCGAGCAAGCGGTCGTTCACTTGCACGTTCGACTTCTCGCGCAGCTCCGTCATCACTGCACGTAGTACTTCGTTGCGTTTACGGTTGAGCGCGGTGGTACGCAGCTCGTCACGCTTTAGTTTGAACTTGGCATCGTCTGCCTTGCTGCGTTCCTTGAGCTCTACAACATAATAGCGATCGCCAACCTTGAACGGCTTGTCGAGCACTTTGTTCTTCTCGTCGAGCGTGAAGGCTGCTTTGGTGAGCTCGTCGCTGTAGCCGATTTTGGGAATCGCGCTTTGCGCTTTGTTGAAGGAGCCCGTGGTCTTGTAGCTCAGCTTCTTTGGGTCCTTCTTAGCGTCATCTTCGTCTTCGCTGAGCGTGCCGAGCTGCGCCAAGGTCTTGCCACCTTTGAGCTCCGCAACGAGCTTCTCCGCGCGCGCCTTGATCGCAACATCACGTTTTTGCTCGAGCACGATTTGCTTGGCAATGTCCGCACTGACGGTCTTGAGCTCACGGTTCGAGGCTTCTTTGACTTCGTCGAGCTTGATCAAGTGGAAGCCAAAGGGCGAACGCACAGGTTTTGAGACCTCACCTGTTTTGAGCGCCATGGCTGCGTCTTCAAAGGCTTTGACCATGGTCCCTGGACCAAACCAGCCAAGGTCGCCACCTTTGTCTTTGGAAGAGTCTTCCGAGTTTGCCTTGGCCAGCTCGCCGAAGTCTTTGCCGCCCTTGATGTCTTTTTCCAGCGCTTCAATCTTGTCTTGCGCTTTTTTGACCTCAGCGGCGGGCGCACCTTCAGCCACCTTAATGAGAATGTGACGCGCCTTGAGCTTCTTCGGCTCGTTGTACTTGGCAATGTCCTTGCGATAGCGCGCGTCGATGTCGGCGGCGTGGTCTTTTTCGAACGCTGCAACTTCGACCGGAGTGACCGACGCTTCAGCATCTTCAGGGCGCAGCATGACAAAGTTGAGATCGACTTTGTCTTCGCTCGCGAGGAACTCGCTCTTCACTTCGGCGTCAGAGACGTTGATCGAAGTCTCGAGCGTGTCGCGGAACTTGGAGGCGAGCAAACGGCCGGCGAGGTCTTCCTCGAAACGCGCCACCGAAGTGCCCACCATGTTGTTCACGTACTTCTCGTAGAGCGTGAAATCGAATTTGCCATTGGTTTGGAATTGCGGCTCCTTGAGCAGCATCTCGCGCAGCTCACCGCTGGACACGGCGAGACCGTTCTTTTGCGCTGCGTGCTTCAGCACGCGTTGATCGATCAACTCGTCGAGCACTTGCTTCTTCAAGTTGAGCTGCTTAGCGAGCTTTGCGTCGAAGCCGCGTGGGCTCTGCTGCTGGAAGTAGCTGAGACGCGCACCGTACGCGCGTTTGAACTCTTCTTCGGGAATGGACTCGCCATCGACTTTGGCGGCGAAGCCATTCTCTTGCACCTGCAAGCCTTGGCCCGCGGGTCCAAAACTCACCACGAAGACCGCGATGATCGCGCCAAAGAGCACATAAATAATGAACGACTGCGAATGCTTACGCATTGCTTCGAGCATGAGCTGATAACCTCCACAGAATGAGGCCGACGGGCGTAGCCTATCTCCGAGTCAAAGGCGAGACCTGCCCTCAAACGCGTTGGCGACGGGCGGCGCGTCTCCCAAGCAGGACACCAAAGGCGGCGATGACGAGCCAACCATGTTCTGGCGTTGTGCTCGTGCAACCGGAGGGTGTGGCTACTGGCGCCGGTGTCTTGGCGGCGGGGGCGGCGGCGGCCGGCGCGGACGAGGTGCTAGTACCGCTGCCCGTCTGGCTGGCGGTATCCTTTAGCTCACTCGCCACACAGAACTTGAGCGCGCTGTCTTTGCCTGTGCACCGGTAGTTGTCTTCGGTGCAGTCGTCATCCTCTGCGCATTCTTCGACGCAGGTAGACGGTTTGCCTGCGCACACAGTGTACGACGTGCAGTAGTCGACACTTTTCTCGCAGTCTTCGCCTGGATCTTTCTCTGGTTGCTGCGCTTTGCGGCACACCTTGCTCATGCATTCGAAGCCGCTTGGGCAAGCAACCGTCGCGCTGCAGGCCACCGAGCAGTAGGTCGCTTTGTGTTGCGCATCGTTGGTGCACAAACGTGTCGCGCACTCGGCCGCCTTCGTGCAAAGCTCACCCTGCTCTTTGCAATCCACGTCTGGCGCGGGGCACACCTCGGTGGACGCACTGCACACACCGTCTGCGCCGCAATTGGCGCCGCAATCTGGGTCCAGCGCCGGGTCGACACACGCCGTCGTGCATTGGCCATCCGCCGCACAGGTGCAATCAATGTCTGGCGTCGTACAATTCTGTTTGCACAAGCCATCGCGCGCGCAAGTTGGCGTTTCGTTTTTCGCCATCCAAGCCGTAATCCATGCAGCGTACGCATCCACGCGTGTATGGGCGCCGGAGGTCGCGCAAGCGTCTTGGTTAGGCGCGTTGGCAGAAACGAAGGAGGCGACACCAACGACGCGCTCGACTCCATCTGTTCCCGTTGCGAACACGGGCCCGCCAGAATCCCCCTGGCAAACACCTCGGCCGTTGCGTTGGTCGAAGTAGAGCAAGTGCGTGGTCACCGCTTCGATCACCTGGGCGGTTTGTTTTTTGACGCCAGAGTTCCCATTCTCGTCGACACCAAAGCCGACCATGCGCACCGCTTTGCCATCGGGAACATTGCTGGCTTGCATGTTCCATTGTCGCGGTGTGATGGTCACGGCGTTTTTCAACAGCAGCAACGCCATATCATCCGAGAACTCCCCA
>JBIKMD010000857.1:0-3188 GCA_044359465.1 Myxococcota bacterium | reverse complement strand
CGAGTCGATTGCGGTGCACGAGGGTGCTCCTCTTTGGCGTATAGTTGACGGCCTTGTCGACACAACGGTTCTAAAGCGCGCGCTTCGCGTGAGCAAACGCGGCGATGGTGACTGGCACTCCCAGCTCATCGGTCTACCCACCGGATCAGCCTTAGTACCTCCGATCGAGAATCTGTATTTGGGCGAGGTGGACCGTGCAATGACGAGCGTCGAGGGCGTCTTTTATGCTCGCTACGGCGACGACATGTTGCTCGCGCACGAAAACCGACAGGTCGTGGAGGGGGCACTGGCGACACTCGAAGGGATCACCACCGCGCTGGGTCTTAGCCTTCACAAACGCAGTCCGCTGTTTTTCAATGGCGCGGGCCGTGAAGGCGCTCACGTTATCGACTATTTGGGGTGCCGTATTGGGTTTGACGGCAGCGTTGGGCTCACACAAAAAAAGTACCGACGTACAATCCTCGAGCTGCGCACGCGGCTCCGGCAAAGTGATGCGCTTTTACACGCTGAGGACCATGAGACTCGCGCACGCACCTTGGTTCAAATTGCTAACGGGGCATTCAATCCTAAATCCCCCTTCTCGATGCTCGACGCGGTGAGAGTGATGCGTGTGGTGACTGACCGTGGGCAGCTCGCAGCGCTCGACTACGAAACAGCGCTCACGCTTGCCGAGTGCCTGAGCAACAGACGCGGCGTACGCGCCTTCCGCACTTGGCCACCACGCGTTTTTCGAACGCGTTTTGGCTTACGCTCGTTAGTCGCAATGCGAAACGGAACATGAACGCACCTCAACGCTATGAAGTCGCGCTTTTAGACGGGTCGTTCGCGCGCTATTGTGTTCACCGTTTGCGAGGCGTTGGCTTAGCGTCCGTCTTCAATTTTTTCGCCCACTTCTTCGAGCTGCGTTATTTCTTCGTCCTGTTCTTGTCCGGGATGCCCACCGAAACAGCGCGCATTAAGCTCGTCCTGGCGACCTTGCTCGGCGCCGAGTGGGGTCTACTCGAAATGCTTCGACGCCACATGCGCGAAGGCAGAAAAGAGCAATTGGAGCCGTGGCTTGCGGCTTCCTTGGCGTTAGCGCTTGGCACCTTGCCCCTTGTGGTTTGGTTTTCGCGTGGCCCTTTGTACCCGGCAACGGCGTACTTGGTCGTGCTATTCGGCCGCTTCGCTTTGGAACTTCCGCTTCGTGTTCTACACAGTGGGATCTATGCATTTGGTCGCGTGTATCGACCGCTCGCATTGGTTCCCGCACTCGAAGCAGTGACGATTGCCGTCCTCTACTTCACGCATGAGGCCTACGCGCCCTTCGCCTTGGTTCTCGCCATGCTAGGTTCATCACTCGTAGGCCAAGGAATCACGCTCACGTTCATTGTTCGGCAATACCGACTGCGCGCGGTGCCCTTGCCGCGCGTGAAGCTACGTTCAATCAAACGCCTACGGATCGGAGCCAGCGGCTTTCCTGCGCTATTGGCCGGTCTTGGACTGCGCTTTAGTGAGGCTTTCGTACTTCTCACGCCGCTTGCGCGCTTGCTGCAGAACGACGAGACGTTCATGGCACTCTACGTCATCGCACCGCTCGTCGGCGCGTCCACGAGCTGGGTGCATGCATTTTATCCGGATCTCATCCGATGTGCGGCACCACGGCTGGCGCTTTTGCGGAGGCGCTTCATCACGCGCTTGGCCGTCGCTGGCGTCATTGGGTCCCTTGCAATGTGGAGCCTCGGAGCCATCTGTTTCTGGTGGATTCAGTTCTCGCTGATACAAGCGCTGTGGCTACGCTTGTTGCCTAGTTTTGTAGTGCTTCCTCTGTTCGCACTTTGGCAACTGGAGCGCTTCACCGCTGGGGCGTTTTGGCGTGTCGCAACGAGCGGTTTCGTTTGCTTGGCTGGTGTCTGGATCATCGAGGACTTTTCATGGGTGTGGGTCGCTCCACTCACTGCGCTAGGGGTTGGCTTACTGCTTCCGCGCCGCCCCCGCCTCACGCATGGACAGATGGACCCGCGAACCCTCGCCGCAGCGCTCCATCGCTCGAGGCGGCGCTATGACGTTCATCTGGTACGCGCACACGCCACCCACGCACAAATGACGGCTGCACTAAGGTCAGACTACACCTGGGTGCGCGCTGAAAAGGACGCATGCTTGATCGTGAGCGAACGCGCGGTGGCCACCTCTGAATTAGTTCTTCGCTTCGGTGGGCTCATGTCGCGGCACAGTATAGAAACGCTTGATGGTAGCGACGCAGGAAGACGCGTGCTTGCGCTTTGCGTGTCCGCCCCTCCTGCACAAGCACCCGCGGGAAGCATCGTTCTTGATCTGTGCAAGCGTAGAATGCCGAAAGCGTTTGCGGCACTGCCGCGTGTCGACAAAAACGCCATTCTACGCGGCGCCCTTGGTCAAACACCGCGAGGATTTCCCTACACTGTACGCACAAAGCTTTCCGAGGGGCTCCTCCGCTTCATCGTTATCAAGCCGTCGGCAAAAGCCCGAGAGTAGTGTAGAATCCAAGGCGATGCATCCAAGATACATTTGCCTACTCGTGCTTCTCGCAGCGTGCACTGCCCCAAGCGCCTCGGGCACATGCTCAGCCCCTTCCACACTGTGTGGTGACACCTGCGTAGACACCTCAACCGACGCAGCCAACTGCGGGCGTTGTTTAAACCAGTGCAACGCATCGCTCGTGTGCCAAGCAGGCGCGTGTCGTTGTGCCAACGGTACCGTGAGCTGCAGTGCCGGCTGCATCAACGTGACGACAGACGTGAACAATTGCGGCGGTTGCGACGTCAAGTGTGCGGCGGGCCAATCCTGCCAGGCGGGCCAATGCCTCGTGAGTGGGAACGCCGCAGTCACAGGACCAAGCGGCAATTCAGGCCCCGTCTGCACAGCCCCCCAGCAGCTCTGCGCAGGCGCATGCGCATCGGTGCTCGAAGACGAATCTAACTGCGGAGCCTGCGGCGTGACCTGCGCTGGAAATTTGCAGTGTTTGTCCGGAAGCTGTGCCTGCAGCCCTGGTACCACACAATGCGGCACGCAGTGCATCACGCTTCAAGACAACAACAACAACTGCGGAGCATGCGGCAATGTCTGCGCTGCCGGCAGCAGCTGCGTCGGTGGAGCGTGTCTGGTTCCTTCGCCTACACTCGTGGCAAACAATCTGGCCAAACAACCCTACAGTCACGCACCAGAGGCGG
>JBIKMD010000856.1:0-3189 GCA_044359465.1 Myxococcota bacterium | reverse complement strand
ATCGCTTCCGCCATGATCGATCCGAGCCTGAACGAGCACCGCGACTTACAAGACCGCATACGAGGTTCAAATGGCCACCCGCCGCGCGTCTCTCCCATCCAAGCGGCGGCGCTGGCCGCGCGAAGCGTGCTCGGGCGAATCCGCCTCGGCCTATGCGTTGGGTACGCGCCGCGAACTCCGACGGGAGCCGATCCCTCGACGCGTCCTCCTGCGAGCGTTTCTTCTCGCTTGAGCTGCTGTTGGTAGCACGCGCCTCCCAGTCGCTTCCTGCTCTCGGCACAAAGGCTGACGGCGCGGTCATGTTGCCGTCCCGCGCTGCTTCATTCGTCGATAACGCCGCGTGCCACACTCGAAACAAAACTAAAGGATCACGCGCATGTCTCAGTTGAAAGTAAAAACAGTTGTCGACACGACCCTCGCCCGTGGAAACGTGACCCAGGCGGACTTGTCCGCAGTGGGACAGGCGGTCGGCGTCCACCGATCGAAAAAAGAGAGGGCGCAAATGGAACGGCTCATTGACGCGATCGACAACGGAAGCGTGAAGGTATTGGCTCCGGACAACCCCATTGCCATCAAGAGCGGTCTCGAATTGACAGCGTCGTCAGGGTTCACCCCGGCGGCTTCGTTCAAATATGAGTTTTTCAACACGGTGACTGCACCGGGGATAAAGGTTGGATTTCACCTGGTTGGCCCGCGGAAGTTCTGGGGAACGGTTCCTGCCCTCGTTGTTGCAGCCACGACGACGCTCTTGCTCAGTCCCGTCACCGTTCCGCTCGGTTCGATCCTCGGAGTCGCGGCCGCCTTGAAGGATTGATCGCCAGGCCGGGGCTCAACCCCAGAGCAAAAACTCTACGTTCCCGCTTTTTTGTCCTGTAATCGGCGATGGGATGAGACCTTTCACCTCACGGCCCAGGCTGACCCACAGCTTGCGCATATCGTTGAGGACCGCCTCATGCGTGGCCGCGTCCAGCACCACGCCTCCGTCTTGCACCGCATCCCGCGCCGCTTCGAACTGCGGCTTCACGAGCGCCACGCATTGCCCAGGTGATCGCAAAAATCCGAGTGCGGGCGGCAGCACCAGCTGAAGCGAAATGAACGATGCATCGATCACCACCAGATCCACTTCGCCAATGGTTCCCGCAGGCACATCACGAATGTTGGTGCGTTCTAAGTTCACAACCCGCTGGTCCACGCGTAGCTTTTCAGCCAGCTGCCCATACCCGACATCCACTGCGTACACTTTGCTCGCACCGGCTTGCAGCAAACAGTCAGTGAATCCTCCCGTAGAAGCACCCACGTCCAAACAAACGAGCCCCGCCACATCAATGGCGAACTCGCTCAACGCATGCTGAAGCTTGAGGCCGCCGCGGCTCACGAATTGTTTTTCTTCTCCGAGCACGCGCAGAATGGAATCGCGCGACACTGCGGTACCCGGTTTGTCGATCTTCTGTTCATCAACGAGCACACGTCCAGCAAGCACGAGCCCCGTCGCGTGCCGTTCGTCGCGCGCGAGCGATCGCTCGAGCAGCAACGCATCAAGCCGAACCTTATTCTTCATCGCCCGAGAACGACGTCACTTGCTCACGGTTCGTACCGGCGGCGAGCACAATTTCAATGCGTCGCTCCGCGTCGTCGATCCGCTTTTGCCCCTCACGCGCGAGCTTCACGCCTTCTTCGAACAACTTGAGCGCCTCTTCGAGCGGTTTGTTCCCGTCTTCCAAAGACACCGCAATACGCTCCAAGCGATCGAGCATCGTTTCCAAGGTCTTAGTTTCTAAGGCTTGCGACTCTTCCATTTATTTCTCCACCCGCGCTTTGAGCGAACCCTCAGCCACACGCACCGTCAGCGACGTCCCAGCCGGCGCATCGGCCGGTGACCGCACTGCTTTTCCCGTCTCGTCATTGATCGCAATCGCATACCCGCGCCCGAGCACACCGAGCGGTGAGAGCGCATCTAGACGCGCAGCACTGCGCCCAAGTTGTTCACGACGTTTGTGGACGATCCGCGTCACACTCTCGCTAATGGCACGCTCTGCCACCGCGATCTGACGCGCTTTAGCAGCCAGCGCCAGTCGCGGATGATTCGTTTCCACCACTTCACGCGCTTTGAGCAAGCGTTCTTCCAGCGCGCGCAAACGCTGGCGCAGGGCGCGCTCCATACTCTCGTTGAGATCATCAATGCGCTGACTCATACGCTGCAAGCGGCGCATGGGATCAGACAAAGCAAGCCGCGCTCGCTGCAGACGCGACATGCGTTTTGCCAGATCCGCGTGCAACGCGCGCGTCATGCGCCGTCCCTGATCGCCGAACGCTCTCCACAGCGCACGAATGTCCGCCGCCGTCATTTGTGCTGCCGCAGTGGGAGTGGGTGCGCGCACGTCCGCCACCAAGTCAGCCACGGTGATGTCCACTTCATGACCAATCGCGCTCACCGTGGGAATTCGGCACGCCGCAATCGCACGCGCGACGACTTCTTCATTGAACGACCACAGATCTTCTATTGATCCACCGCCGCGCGCGATGACCAGAACGTCGAGCTTGAGACGCTCCGCGTTCTCCGATCCGTAACGAATCATCCGCGCAATCTCGTTCGCCGAACCAGGCCCTTGCACAGGTGTAGGGAGCACCACCACGCGCAACGTGGGATCGCGTTCACGCGCCACACGAATGAAGTCACGCACCGCCGCGCCATCCGGGCTCGTCACGATCCCAACGTTGTGCACCACCCTCGGCAAGGGTCGCTTGCGCTCTGCCGCGAGCAAACCTTCGTCCGCGAGCTTCTGTTTGAGCGCTTCCAACTTCTGCAGCAAGGCGCCCGCGCCGGCGGGTTTCAGTTGCTCAATGACGAATTGATACGTTCCGCGCTGCGAATACACGGTCAACTTGCCGCGTACGACAACCTTATCACCATCACGTGGAGCCACAGCGCCGCGCTGAGCCGTCTTGAAGAAACAGCAAGTGAGCTGCGCCGCGTGATCCTTGAGCGTGAAGTACCAATGCCCAGAGCGATGCGCGAGAAACCCAGACACTTCACCTTCAACCAGCACACGGTTGAACTTGCTTTCGAGCATGCCCGCCGCCCGGTCATTCAGCTCCGACACCCCAAGCGGACGCTCCGGCTCCGCAGGTCTCGCAAACAGATCGAAGTTCGGGGACGTTGCCACAGCGTTGGCCTAACTCTCTCTGTGG
>JBIKMD010000853.1:0-3205 GCA_044359465.1 Myxococcota bacterium | reverse complement strand
ATCGATTGGACGACCGGTGGAGGCAACTACAACACCGTCGTCAACCTCGCCGCAAACGAGGCGGGCGGCCAGGGCTTTGTCACCGAGTACGCAAATGCCTCGTCGACCATGGCGAACATCGTGTTTTCCTCTGCCGAAGCAGACGACTGGAATCAGCTGAAGGCGCAGCCGCTGGCGACGACGCTCGCACTCGCAGAAGCCATCGCGCAGCGTTTCAGCTCGCTCGATGGGCTTGGTGATGCGCTCGAGACCTTCGTGAGGCCGCCGAGCAACGTGACAATGACCGAGTATCTACAATGTCCGAGTTGTTATGAGCTGAGCTTGGTGCGCGAAAACGCCGCAGAGCTCGTGGCCGCGGTGGAAACGAACGCGATCAAACCCATGCGTGACACGCAGGCAGTCATCGACTCGCTTCCCTACATCACCCGCATGTATTCCACGCTGTCTGCAGACGAGATGACAGTCGATCCTGACTTTGCCTACAACGCGGATCTGCCAACCTACAGCAACATCCACACTGCTACGCGGGTGATTCATTGTAATGCGTTCGTCGAATCGTTCGAGGCGCCGTGGACCGTGAAGTTCGCGGACGGGACCAAGGTTGAAGGACGTGGTGGTGCCGGGTGGCCGCTGACGGTTGGTACGGATACGCCGGCAACTTCACTCATTGTTCAGCTTTCCGTGAGTGGCGTTGGTGAAGTTGTGAAAGACAACCGCGCTACGGTGGGTGACTCGGTGAAAACCGCGAACAGCAAACAAGCCGGCGCGTGCAATGCAAACGGCGATGCGTTCTGGCCACTTGCGTTGATCGCAATCGTGCTCGCGGGTAGGCGTTCGCTCCGTGGATCTAGAACTCAAGTCTAAAGTCGCTGTCGTCACGGGTTCGAGCCGAGGTATCGGCCGCGCCATTGCCAAAACACTCGCTGCAGAAGGCGCGAACGTCGTGCTCTGTGCGCGCGGCGCCGATGCACTCATTGCCACTCGCAATGAGATCACGGAGGCCGGCGGCACAGCCATCGCTTGCGAGGTGGACGTGACCACTGCAAGCGGCGTCGATGCCTTGGTGGCGCAAGCGCGAGCGCGCTTTGGCCCGATCGACATCTTGGTGAACAACGTGGGGGGATCGGGTGCGCGCCACTTTGACGCCGTTGATGAGGCTGATTTTGCGGCCGCGCTCGATCGGAATCTGTGGCCCGCGTTTCGCTGCTCGCGTGCCGTACTTCCTGACATGCGCGGGCGCGGCGGCGTCATCGTCAACGTCACTTCAATCTGGGGCAAAGAGGCGGGTGGTGCGCCGAGCTACAACGTCGCCAAAGCGGCGGAGATCAGCCTGAGTAAGGCGATGGCGCACGATTTGGCCAAAGACAACGTACGCGTGTGCGCAGTGGCTCCGGGGTCCATTTTGTTTCCAGGCGGCGGCTGGGAGCGAAGACAGCTTGCCGACCCCGCTGCGATCGCTGCATTTGTTGCGCAAGAGCTGCCTTACGGACGTTTTGGGAAGCCGGAAGAAGTGGCGAACGTCGTAGCGTTTTTGGCGTCTCCGCGCGCAAGTTGGGTGGCGGGCGCCTGTGTCGTCGTCGACGGCGCACAATCACGCAGTGTGTAGCGGAGCGCCGCTAAAATGCCTATCGACGACCGCCTGCCTTGAGCATCTTCGCCGCATCGGATAGCGCGCCGGACGGAAACAGAAACGTCGCTTTTTCCGTCACACTCACGGTGCTCCTATGCTGCTTTTTGCTCTTCTTTTGACCGCTGCTGAACCGCTTGTGGAGCCAGGGCTCACTGACTTCATGCCCGTCTCGGCCTCTGCTGCGGATTTCGACGAGGTTCAGCTCCAAAGCTTCATTCGCGACGCAGGGGCGAGCAAGACGCACGCGCTGCTCGTGCTGCGCGATGGCAAAGTCGTCGTTGAGCGCTACTGGGATCACAAACCGGACATGCTCATCAAGACGCGCTCGATCACCAAAACGATCAGTGCGCTCGCGATCGCGTTGCTCATTGATGATGGCAAAATTGCCTCGGTTGATGAGCCCATCTCTCGCTGGATCCCCGAGTGGAAGAGCGACGCACGCAAAGCGATCACGCTGCGCCATGTGCTCTCGCACACGAGTGGTCTCGAGCCACGTTTTGGCGACGCGGAGCTCACCGTAGAGGGTGATGCGATCGCGTTCGTGCGAAAAATGAAGCTCGTGGATCCGCCAGGAACCACTTACGTCTATTCGAACCAGGCGTTCGAGCTCATCTCGTACATCGTTCAGCAGGAAGCCAAAGAGCCGCTCGCAAACTTTGCGAAGAAACGGCTCTTCGCTCCGCTCGGCATCGTTGATACGCAGTGGTCTGCGGACAAAACCGGTCTCAACCACGGTTACGCGGGGCTCGAGCTGCGGGCGCGGGATGTGGCGCGGCTCGGGCAGATGTTGTGTGACGACGGGCGCGTCTCAGGCAAACAGCTCATCTCTCAAAAGTGGCTCGCACAGGCGACCAAGCCAGCCCAGCCATTTCAGCAGATCTACGGTTTGGGCCTCGAGCTCTTTCCCGAGCTTGGGTATGAACGGGGCAACGTTGTTTACAACGAAGCTGTCGAGGCGAAGCTCAAGTCCGCAGGCTTCAACGTGGCAAAGCTCAGCGCGCTGCGTGGGCGTACGTTCGATGATGTCGATGCGCTCGCCATTCAAGCTGCGGGGCTGCTCGACCAGAGCGAACGCACGCAGTTCTCCGAGCTGATTGCGCGCCGCGTCCTCGAAGAGGTGCGGCCAACGAGCGACGTGCAAGCGTTTGGTCACTCGGGAAGTTTTGGCCAATTGATGATGTGTGTGCGTCAGCCGAACATGAAGCCCACCGTGGTTGTGCGCATGCTGCGCGAGCCGGGTTTGCCGTTCCCGGCGATCGAACGCGCCAGGCTCACGTTGCATCCAGCCCGCGTGTGTCCGGCATTCTACGAGAGTGACGGGGCAGGGGAGTGCATCGCGCGCGGCAAGGGGCGTGTCATTCTCTTCTTGCACGGCATGTACAATCCGCACGGTTCGCAGTGGAGTGTAGCGAGTGAGAAGCGCTTCGTGGAACGCGCGCTGGCTCGCGGTTACACGGTGTATGCGCCGCGTGGGCAACAAGGGCTCAGCTCCGAGTGGCTCGCATTTCCTACGGGCCGCGGTCAGCTGAACGAGCTCGTCAAAGTAGCGCAGACAATGAACGCGACGCTGCAGAA
>JBIKMD010000854.1:0-3205 GCA_044359465.1 Myxococcota bacterium | reverse complement strand
CAGCCGGCATTAAAGTGGTTCGCGCGGACGGCGGTATTCCCAACATGCAAACGCTCATGATCCGTGTGATGTTGTTCACCGCGCTGAGCTACATTCCGGTGATCGGTGGGCTGATTTCGCTCGTCGACACCCTTGCCATCCTTGGCAGCGAGAAGCTTTGTTTGCACGACCGCGCAGCCCAAACCAAAGTCGTCATCGCTTAAGCGCCCTATGCTCGACACCGCCACTGAGATTGAGACACCAGAGCACGTACGCTTTCGCTATCGCTTGGCAGGGCCGACGCGACGGTCAGGCGCGTGGCTCGCAGATCTCTTCGTTCGCGGTCTGATCGCAGGGGCCCTCGCCATCGCGCTGAGCGCGTTCAATGTGCTGGACGAAAAGCACAACCCGGGAAACGGAATTCTGCTCGTGGGCGTGTTTCTTCTCGAGTGGGGATACTTCGTCGTTTGTGAAACGCTGATGGGCGGACGTTCGGTAGGCAAACGCTGGCTCGATTTGCGTGTCGTGAAGGAAGATGGGAGGCCGGTCGGGTTCGGAGATTCGTTTCTTCGCAATCTGCTTCGCGCCGCGGACTTCTTGCCTATGGGCTATGCGGTTGGGCTCCTGGTGTGCGGCACGGACAAACGCTTTCGGCGACTTGGCGATCTGGTGGCGAAAACCATGGTCATTTGTGAGACCCGAACCCATGCGATCACGCCGCTCACCTTGAACCCGCCTGCGCAGGCGGCGGAACTTCAGGCGCTACCGCTGCGCCCCCCAGTGAGCGCAGACGAACGTATGGCGATTGAAGCGCTGCTGCGCCGCACGCGATTGTCGCATGATCGCGCGAGTGAGCTCGCGGAGATCTTGGCGCCGCTGCTCGCCAAACGTATGGGTGTGCGCTTCTCAGACCCGCTCCGTTTTTTGGGCCTCGTGCACCTACGCCTGCGCGGAGCTAGGCATGATTGAGGATGCCTTCGTTGCGGAACGCAAAGCAGAATGGGACGAGCTAGAGCGCCTGCTGAGCACGGGATCGCCGCTCGACACCCAAGGACAAAGCGCCATCACGCGTTTCTCACAACTGTACCGAGCGCTGTCAGCGGATCTCATGCGCGCACGTGCAGAGGGCTATTCGGGCGACCTACAATACTTGCTCGACTCACTCGCCGCGCGCGCGCACAACACCCTCTATGCATCCGCGCCTTATCGCACGGAGGACTTGGTAGCGCTGCTCACACAGGCGTTCCCCAGTGCGGTGCGCCGTTACTGGTGGGCCATGGCAATTTCGGCAGTTTTATTTTTTCTGCCGTTTCTGATCGCATTCATTGGTTCGTTCAACGACCGTGCCTTCGCTTTGAGCCTACTCCCGGCAGACGTCGCCAGGGGCATGGAAGAGGCCTATTCCAAGGGTTTTGCGGACGGACGCGACCCAGGCATGAAGGCCACCATGACGGGCTTTTACGTCTACAACAACATTGGCATTGCGTTTCGCGTGTTTGCGACTGGCGTCTTTTTTGGTCTCGGCTCCGTCTTCTTTCTCATTTACAACGGCTTGTTCACCGGTGCCGTTGCGGGCCTCGTGACCACGGCTGGGTATGGTCGCAACATCTTCACCTTCATGGCGGGGCACTCTGTCTTCGAGCTCGGGGCGATTGTGATCTCGGGCGGCGCCGGCATCGTCATGGGCGATGCACTTGTGAAGACCCACGGACTCACGCGCTGGGCATCCTTGCGGCGCAGAGGTCGCGAGCTCGTTGCGCTGATTAGCGGCTGCGCCTGCATGCTTGCGATTGCCGCTGTGATTGAGGGCTTTTGGTCTCCGTCTTCATTGCCTGATCAAGTGAAGTGGGTCTCAGCGGCCATGTTTTTCATCATCGTCCTGAGCTACCTCGTGCTCGCAGGAAGGCGGCGCGCGTGAGCTTGCTGTCATCGCGTATCGTGCTTCGGCAGCGGAACCTCGGCGAGATCTTCGACCTCGTTCTTCCTTTCATCACCAAACACTGGCGCTTCTGGTTGCGCCTGTCGTTCGCTACCTTGATCCCGTTGTTCTCCTCGATCATGGCACTCGTGTTTGTGCTGATGGGGCTCGTCTCTACGAGCTATACGGAGATCACAGATGAGGCATTTTGGTTCTTGTTGCTGGTTCCGCTGGCATTCTTGTTCGCACAAGACGTGTTCGTTGTGGCCGCGAGCGAGCTACTCTTCACCAAGGACGTGACCGTCCGCCGCGTCCTCCGCCGCTACGCACGGCACTGCGTGCGCGGCGCGTTAGCAGGCCTGGTGCTGGCAGTATGGAACACCGTGACGCTCTGCTTCTTGGTCGGCGTGTATTACGCACCAACCCGGGCCTTGGTGCGTGAGGCTGCGCTCTTAGAAGGTGCCTCCCTCGGCGTCGCCTTCCGTCGGTCGGCCGCCCTGACCCATGACCTCGTAGGGCACGCGCTTGGCTATTGGCTAGTCGCGTGGCTGATTCCCTTCGTCACGACGGCCTTTGTTTGGCTCATGGGCACCTCGCTCTGCGAGTACCTCTTGCTCATCAAGGCGAGCGACCAAGTGCATTTTCTGCTGGCAGTTTTGGGCATCATGGTGGCGGTTGTGCCGGCTGCGATTGCGCGCTTCTTCATCTACGTGGATCTACGCACGCGCAAAGAAGGTTGGGATCTACAGCTTCGTTTGTTGGCGCTTGCTGCCGAGGCCCCCGAAAGTAAACAGCCCGGGGCAGCAGCGTGAGTACGTGGTTGGTTGTGCTGATGCTCTTTGCTGCGCCAGCGCTTGACGACAGCGGGGACGACGCCCCGGTGGAGACACAAGAACAAGAAGAAGAACCAGAAGAAGAGGAGCAAGAAGCCGCGTCACAAGAAGCGCCGAGCGTGGAACGTCTAGACGCTGCGCTCAAACCGCTCGGCGAGCTACGCAAAGATGCGCTCGCAAAAAAGCGCTACGCGTTCTGCCACGAGGAGCGCACACTCGTCGTTTACGAAAGTATCGAGTTTTGCCGGGTACTTGGCACGCAGAACGCAGTTGATTGTCCGGCATGGGAGGCCGTCTGTAAGCGACTCGCTAGTGAAAAGCAGGAGCCCACGAAAGACTACACTGCGCCCGCTTGGTTGTCTTGGGCGCTACTCGGCATTCTGATCGTTGGTCTTGTCGCGCTAGTGTTTCGGTTTTTGCCAAATCGCTTTCTCTCACCTACGCCGCAACAGGCCGATGAGGCCACGCAAGACGC
>JBIKMD010000855.1:0-3205 GCA_044359465.1 Myxococcota bacterium | reverse complement strand
GGACGCCACCAGTCTGCGCATCATGCTCAGTGGCGAGTCGGTCATCGATTGGCCGCGTTTGCAGTTCCAAACGGATGAAGACATCGACGCCTTCATCAAGCTGCAAGAGTTCGATGTGGGTCGCGATCGCGCCCATGTAGCGGACTTGCAGCGTGAAGCGTTCATCTATTTGGAAGAAGTGCTGCGCTACCACATTCCAGAAGAGATTCGCCGCATCACCGACGTACGTGACCTTCTGCGTTTTGCGTCTCAGCGCGAGGGAATCAAACGCAACCGCGTGTACGCCTGCATGACGCTCAAAGTGATGCACATTCTGCATCACTTGATCGCCCGCGAGCTGCTCTTCAACGCCACGCTTTCAGAGGCGCAGCTCGCCGAGCTGATGTCCAAGAAGGTGTACGAAGGCATCGACAAGATGCGTGCGGCGGGTATTCCCGTCGTAGAGTACGCCGGAGGACGTAAGACGCGGCATTCGCTCGTCACGAAGTTGCTCGCAAAACGCGAGACAATCGCGAGTCAGATTTTCGATAAGACACGCTTTCGTATTGTGGTGAAGGAGCAGAAAGATCTGGTTCCCACGCTCCTCTTCATGGTGCGTCACATTTTCCCATTCAATTATACGATTCCGGGTCAGGCAGACAATTCGTTGCTGGACGTGATCAAGCTGGCGGAAGACGAAGCACTCCCGCCTACAATCAAGAAGAGCCTCATCCCGACGTCCTCCAAGTCCGCCCAGTCGCAGAACGAATTCTCGGGTCGCTCCTATCGCACGATCAACTTTGTGGTGGACGTACCGCTGCGCGTCTCTGAGCACCTACGCACCATGAATCCTCCACTCGATCCTCGCCTCGGCGAGATTGTGTTCGTGCTCGCAGAGTTCCAGCTCGTGGACGAGGTTACTGCGGAGAACAACGAGAAGGGCGAGAATACGCACGCACGCTACAAGGCACGGCAAGAGCAGCGCGTTCGTGCGCGGCTTGAAGCGGGCAACATCAAGAAGAAAGCGCCAAAAAAGAAGAAGGCCGGTGGCTAGGGCGCGCCACGCCTTTGGCGACAACAGCTTTCCACTGAGCTAGCGCATCGGAGTTGGTGGAAGCGCTCACTGGCCAACGCAAGTTCGGAAGCACCCGCCCCGCATCATTACTCGACTAAACCATGACGCTACACGAAAGTGCCGTTCGCACGTTGACGCAAGGTCACCTCGGTTTATCCTACGACTCATGCAATTGCATACGCGGCGTCTAACGCTGCACTACCCTTCGTTACCTGCGGCGCTAGAAGGTTTTAAGATCGCGCAAGTGAGCGACATTCACGTGGGTTGGTGCGTGCCGGCGGAGGCGCTTGCGTCCGTTGTCGAGGCTGTTGAGAAAGAGAAGCCTGACGTGTTCACCATCACTGGTGACATCATCGACGACATTTCACAACTCGACCGCACCATGGAGATGTTGTCCGCGGTCAAAGCCAAACATGGCAGCTTTGCGTGCATCGGTAACCACGAATACTATGCGGGCATGCGGCCGATCAGGAAAGCCTATTCGGCGTCGCCCATTGCGCTGCTAGAGGATGATGCGACCACGGTTAAAGTGGGAGATGCTGCGTTAGAGATCAGTGGGGTCTCCTATCCGCTTGGGCGCATGGGAAAAATGACGGCAAGCGATCGCTTCCCCATGCTTGCAGAGCGCGCTTTGGTCGAGCGCGGCAAAGGCGGCGACTTTCGTTTGCACTTGGCGCATCATCCTCACGCGTTCGACGCTGCGGCCGAACGTGGCGCCAACTTGGTGCTCGCAGGGCATACACATGGAGGCCAAGTCGGCGTGGGCTCACGCAGTCTCTTCTCTCCGTTCTATCGCTATTGTCGCGGCCTCTATGGGAATAACAGCAAGGGGAATAACAACGAGGGGAATAACAGCAAGGGGAATAACAGCAAGCTGTTCGTGCACTCGGGCACAGGCCATTGGTGGCCCGTACGCGTAGGGTGTCCAGCGGAAGTCGCGATCATCACGCTTAGTGCAACGCCGACCTGAGCTCAGGGCTCGATTGGCTTGGACGCGGGCGCGTCTTCGATTGGCTCTTTAGGTCCGAGCACTTCGCTCGTTTCCCCCAAACCAACATCTGCGAGGGCAAGCACCCACGCGGCAAACTCACGCAGGTGCAGCTTGAGCGATGGCGTGTAGTTGGGACCGTCGGCGGCGATGCCCCACGCATCGAGCCCAAGCTTCCTACAAATATAGAGCGCGCGCGACAGATGAAAGCGCTGCGTAATAATCACGAGCGATTTGACGTCGTACACATCACGCGCGCGAAAACACGAGTCGTAAGTACGATACCCAGCGTTGTCTAGCACGAGCTTATCTGGCGGTGCGCCTTGCGCAAGCGACTCGCGCTGCATGGCGGCTACCTCGTTGTAGTGCGACTCCCGGTTATCACCAGAGAGAAGCAACTTGCGAACGCGACCGGCCCTAAGCAACGCAACGCCTGCATCAATCCGATCTTGGAGCACTCCCGATGGTTTTTTGTTTGGCCGCACGCTCGCACCAAGCACGAGTCCAACGGGTGTCTCTGGTACGTCCGCAATGCTGGCAACAATACGTTCCTGCACGCTGAAATACGCAACCGCCACGAGCGCTGACCCGAGTAAGCTAACCAGCACGAGGATGAGCCCGACGCCTAAAAGCACTGAGCGCATCAGTCCTTCCCTACGAGCGTGATGGGCACGGCGAAGCCGAGCGGCAGACGGTCCGTCAATGAAGACAAAAACACGACGGCGGCGACGTCGATCAGCATCGAATACAAGAGCGTGAGAATTGGCACGACCATGAGTAGCCCCGAGCTTTCGCCTACCTCTGCGACACTAACCAGACTCGAGACAAAATCACAGGCGCCCACGAGCACTGACAGGGTACCCAAGACGACCATCAACCCATTGAGACGCGCACGCGCTTCGTCATCACCGTTGACGATGAGCCGCGACACGCGGGGCCACGCAGCAAACAAACCATCGCCATCAAGACAGCCGAGCACGAAGGCCAAAGACCCATAAGTGGCAGCGAGCAACCAGACGAGCGTCACCGCGGCAATGCAAACGGCACTCACCGCGGCGCCGAACACGCCATGGACCATAGCCACACCCGCACTCATCGAGAACAACAAGAACAATGAGCCTCCCGCGAGCACATCGAGCAGCAGCAGTGTCAACATGCCAGGC
>JBIKMD010000852.1:0-3208 GCA_044359465.1 Myxococcota bacterium | reverse complement strand
CTGCTTTGCAGTGCGCTGCGACTGCATACGCGTCATCGTTTGTTTTTCGACACTCACCAGCTGGTTCACGAGAGTCGAGGTGTCGATGCCAGAGATCAAGCCGCTGACTGTAGCCATGATGGGATCCTGTATGAGAGCGCGAACGAGGCCGCCGGCGACCTTTCGGGCGCCGGCGGCCTAGGTCAAGTCGCGAATTAACCGAGGAGCTTCAGAGCGGCGCTTGGCAACTGGTTCGCTTGTCCCAAGATGCTCAAACCTGCTTGCGAGAGAACCTGTGAGCGAGTCATTGCTGAGGTTTCTTCCGCGAAGTCGACGTCACGAATACGCGAGTTAGCGGTCGAGGTGTTCTCAAATGCAGTGCTCAGGTTACTGATCGTCACGTTCAAGCGGTTTTGGACTGAACCGAGCGAACCACGAGCAGCCGACACTGTGTCGATCGCGGCATCCACCGCGGTCAGCGCAGCCGTTGCATTGGCCGAGGTATCAACAGCACCGGCGATGCCGAGACCGGCAGCCGTGAAGGCCGTACCAATGGCCATGGTCACCGTATCATTGGCTGAGGTGCCAGTGCCGACTTGGAGCGCGGCGGAGAAGGTACCGTTCAGCAGCGCACTGCCGTTGAACTCGGTGACAGCACCGATACGCGCGATTTCGTTGATGCTCGCTTGGAACTCCGAGTTGAGCGCCGTGCGGTCACTGGTACCGAGTGTACCGTTGGCCGATTGCATCGCGAGCTCACGCATACGGGTAAGCAGGCCGCCCACTTGGTCCATCGCGCCGTCGGCGATTTGCGACGCCGAGATGCCGTCTTGAGCGTTACGCGACGCTTGTTGCAAGCTGCGCATGTCGGCTTTCAGACGCTCGCTGATCGCCAGACCTGCGGCGTCATCCGATGCCGAGTTAATACGTTGACCCGAAGACAAGCGACCAAGCGATTTGGCCAGCATGTTTTGGGTGTTCGTGAGGTTACGTTGAGCGTTGACTGACTGCGGGTTCGACAAAACTGAAATAGCCATGACATCATCCTTGTTGCGGGCCTATTTGGCCTCGTGTTTGGTTACTGGCTTAGATGTCGAAGCCGTGCGGAAATCGTAAATCAGAGGAAGTCGACGAGGCTGAGCTTGGCGGCCTTGCTGGCAACGCGAAGCGCGCCTTCGAGCGAGCTGCTGGCAGTAGAGAGCTCAGAGTACGCAGCGATGGGGTCGGCATCAACGCGGTCGACGCGTTCTTTCGCGAGGCGTTCATCCTTCGCGTCGAGCCATTCGCCAAAACGGGACGCGGCGTTCAAATAGTCGCCCGCTTCTGCTCGTCCAGAGGAGATCTGCTGAACCACCGTGGTGACGTCATCGAGCCGAGCGCGCACGGCAGCGCCATCATTGGCATCTAGCGCGGTCGATAGTGCATCGAATAAAGCGAACACATCCACGCCGCCAGGGGGCGCAAACACCGCGGTCGCATCGATACCAGCACCTG
The DNA here is from genome assembly GCA_044359465.1 of Myxococcota bacterium. GTDB lineage: Bacteria > Myxococcota > JADLHZ01 > JADLHZ01 > JADLHZ01 > JADLHZ01. The sequence continues at coordinate 1,735 of JBIKMD010000852.1, read as the reverse complement.
TGGTGCGGCCGTCGCCAGCATCCACCTGCATGACGTTGGCATCACCGACATAAGCGCCCGTCGCTGTGAATGGCTGCACACCGGTGCGAAAGCCACCGAAGAGATACCCACCAGCGTCCTTGGTGTTAGCGAGACCGAGTGTTGCCTCTTTGAGAGAGCGCATCTCTGCAGCTAGTGCGCGCCTGTCGGTCGCGCTGTAGGTATCTGACGCGCCCTGCACGGCAATCTCACCGAGCCCTGCCACGATGTCAGCGATCTGGCCGAGCGATGCCTCAGTGGCCTGCAAACGACTGGTCGCGGCGTTGAGCCCGTTCCTGATACGTTCGTTGTTCTCACTTTCGGTGCGCGTCCGAGTATTCGCCTCGAGCCACGCCGGGTCATCAGAGCCTTTGACCTGCGCGAGCCCCGTTGTGGCAATCGTTTGCGCGCGCGTGACACGGTTCCTCGCGTCTTGAAGGACACGGGTTTGAGAAGAGAACACAGTGACATCTGGAATCTTCACATGCGCACCAACGTGTCGAGTAGGCCGTCTACGACGGTAATGACCTTAGCCGACGCCTGATAGGCTTTCTCGAGCTGCATGAGTTGAATCATTTCATCGTCAGTCGATACCGAGGTTGCGCGTTCGAGCAACCCGTTGACCACTTCGTGCTGGGAGCTAGCGTCCTCCTTGTCTACAATCGCGCCTTGGGTGGCGTTTGCGAGGGTTACCGAAGCACTTCTGTCTGCGGTTGCAAACGTGGCCGTACCACCCGACGCGAGCGGTTGATCGGCGAGCGCAATCATCGACAACATGGCGCGGTTGTCGCCAGGTAAAGTGGTCGCACTCATGGAAGCACCTACGCCGCGCGTCGTCACCGCTGCATTGAGCGTGATTCCTGAGGCCGCGCCGGTGCTGGTGGCGGAACCTGTGAACAACGCTCGGCCGGACACGCCGTCTAGCCCCGTGGCGGCTTGATGCACACTATTGACTGCTGTTTGAAAATCGAACGCGAGCGCGTCCACCGTCTGAAGATGTGCAGCGAGCTCACCATCGCGAACACTAATGAGCGCGCCCATCTCACCGCCAGTGGCGCGAGCTGTTACGTTTGAACGCAGGCCATCGGAAGTCGTGGCAAAAAGATCGAGCTTGCCAGTAGTGGCATTGCGCTCCGCAGAGAGCGTCTGCGCCTCATTCCCGGCCACAATCATGGAGCCAAGTGCGCTCACGTTAACGTTGCCGTCTTGGTCGCGCAGCACGTCTCCGCCCACAATGCCGGCGAGCGAAGTGGCCACGGCATCACGTCTGTCGAGCAAGGCGCTGGGCTCTTCGCCATTGGCGACCGTGGCTCCAATCTGCCGGTTCAGCCCCGCCAGCTCGCGGGCTAGATTGGTCGCACGCCGCGTTCCGTCCGTTAGGTTCGCGTCAATGGCGGCGCCTTCCGCGCGTAAATCAGCGGCGGTCGAATTGAAGGCATTAGCGAGCGACTTTGCAGAGGCGAGGAACGTCTGCCGCGCGACGAGTGATGACGGGTCCGTCGATACGTCGGCTGCACCTGCGAAAAAGCGGCTCATCCCATGATCGATGCGACTGCCTTCAGCCGGCGCAAAAATGCTCTCGAGGCGTTCGAGGGTCGATGCCCTCGCATTGGTATAACCCATGTTTGCAGCTGTTTGCTCGACGCTGCCGCGAAGGTACGAAGCATCAGCGCGTCCCACGGACACGACGTTGACGCCGCCTAACGCTGAGAAAGAA
>JBIKMD010000040.1:0-11233 GCA_044359465.1 Myxococcota bacterium | reverse complement strand
AGGCTATTTCAAAGTCGAAATGCCGTATGGGGTTTTAGCTGTCGTTTACGTCGATGGCGCCGAATTTCACGAGGAAGGGCCGCCGTGGAAAACCAAAGAATTCGAGATCTCACCTGGCGCGCACACCATCGAGCTGAAGCTGCGCTCCCCGAAAGTCACGATTGCGCGCAAGATCAAGATCATTCCAAAGAAAACGGTCTTGCTCACAGTGGAGGAAAAAGACCTTCCAATGTGACGAGAGACAGTGAGCGCATCAGCGCTACAGAGGCGCAGCGCACTCCGCCAACGACGTGACGTCTGCAAAACGCACGTAGTCAAAGTCAGCGCGCGTCTCGTGCGTGTCATAACCATCATTAGCCATCATGCCCACCTGCACCGTCTCGCCCCAGGTACCCGAATCAAAGTGAATCGGCGCACCATCATCAAAGGGATTGCCTGTGGTCACGCAGCTCGCGCTGCCAGGCACGTTACAGTTACGAAAATGCGTATCGACCTGCGCGTAGTCGTACGAGTCGTTGTCCAGATAGTCGTGCATCTGCTGCTCCGTCCACGCGCTGGTAGCATCCGGGCGAGTGAAGAATCGCAAATCGGCACCCACGCGGCACGCGCGCAGCTCGATCACATCAGACATCGGCGTACGATTGATATAGAGACTCGAGTCACTTTGGTTGCCTGCCACTGGCGCTTCCCGTGTCCATTTTAGCTCGGTACCAAAACGCTCGCTGAAGGTATCCCAACTGAGCTCATTCGTTTGGTATCCGAAGTTGAACGCCACCCAGCGTTGACGGAGCGGAGCGCTCGTTGGCGAACGCAAGAGGAATCCGGCGGAGCTATATTCTCCGAAATTCGTGCCGACGCTTCGATTCGCACGGGAAAAGTGCACGCGGGTTTCGACAATAAAATTCCCGGTGACTGTGCGATAGAGGAAAGGGCCCTTCCCCTCTCTGAACCAGCCGTTCGAATTCGTTGCACTCGGGGTAGGCTGAAGTCGTAGCTGGTCGCCTGATTGGATGAGGACATCATGCTTGCTTGGGTCGTCATCGATCCAGCCCGTGAGTGTGTCGCCTACAAACTCGTCGCTGAGTGCCCCCTGCGAGAAAGAAACGTAGCGCGCGATCACTGCTTGCACTGCGTCTGCGCCTGAGAGTGTGAACACCACGGGCACGAAGCTCGCCGCTCCACTCCCAACAAAGGTCCACGTCAGTGGAATCGTCTGGCCTGCGCTGATCGCAACGTTTGCTTCGCACTGCGTCGCCGTGCAGGTGAAGATGCCGGTCGAGGCGCTAGACAGCGGCGCAGCGAACTCTATGAGTAAATGGGCCGTGATCGCGTGAGTAGAAGACAGCTCAACGCTTGCAGTGTGCTCGCCCAACGAAACCAACGCACCGAGCTGAGGCGCGAGGGTCAGTCCGATGACGCCGTCAATACCTTCCGTCTCGCTTGGTCCCGTGGTGCCAGTCGCTGATTGAGAGCCATTGGTTGAGGGATTCGGGATGTTGCCGGCGGAGCGTGCTACAGCCTCCTGCGACGGAGCCTCATCGCCACTGAGACTAATGACCTTGGACGAGGGCGAAGTCGCGCAGCCCGTCAAGACGATGAGGATCAAAAATGGCGTTCGCATGAAGCCTCCAGTTGAAGCGTGCTGAAGCATGCGGCGTGCCGGTCCGTGGTCGTTGGATTCTCATGTTAAATTGAGTTGCGCATGGTGTGCCTAATCCATGCGACGTCCCATGGGTGCCACAGGCCGTTTCTGTGTGCAGCGCTCGCCACAAACGGCTTCGGCGTCGGCATGGCGTTTGCTCTTCGCTCGTGTATGGAAAACATCACAGAGCGTCCTTGGATCGCGTCGTTACGCATACAAATTCGCGATGGCTTCCGCAGCGGCGAGCAAGTGTGCGGCACCTGGCTCGCAGATCGCAATCACATGAGCATGCGCACGCTGCAAAGACGTTTGCTCGAACATGGTGTGAAGCTGCGTGACTTAGTTCGCGAAGAACGATTGCACCTTGCCTTCACTGCGCTGAAGAGCGACCAGATGCGAGTCAAGTCGCTTGCCCCGGCACTTGGTTATGCAAGTTCGTCGTCGCTTTGTCGCGCGTTCCGAGCTTGGACCAACGAAACAACGAGATCAATACGGCGCCGGGGAGATGCGGAGTCTCAGCCTACGGAGGCCAGTCCTGCGCGGCCTAGCTCCGATGATGTAGCAGCCTGAGGCTCGGCACGCGCATTGCTTGGCTTTGTGCATGCTTCGACTACTCATTTTGACGACTTGTCTCATGTCGGGTTGTTTGCGGCCAAACGTATCGCCTCCAGACGACGAGGCCTCGCTGGCGGACGCCGCGAACGCTGGGCAGGGCAAAACCGAGGCGCTGCCCACGGACGACTCGAGGGGTCCCCTTTCGCCAACGGGCCCGACTGGGACGCCTGAGACGAAGACCGAGCCTGAGTGCGAGAATGGTCCGGTGGGTGCGCCCACAAACCTCTCAGCCACTGCGATTCCACTCGATGTGAAGGAGCAACTTGGTGTGGCCCGCAAAGGCGAGGTCATTCGCCAAGGTGTTCCGCTTGGACGTGCGCTGGGTGTGACGGGCACAACGTCGCTCGCTATCGCTGCGAGTGATGGACGGCTCGTACCTGCGGAATTTCATGTGCTCTCTCGTTGGAACGGTGCGCTCACGGACGTGAGCAAACCAATCAAATGGCTGCTCGTGATCTTTTCGGCAGACGTCGCAGCGAACACAACATCCACCTACTATCTGACATTCGATCAGACGGCGCCGGCACCAGCGCACCCGCTCACGACGGTGTTGAGCGGCAACGCGGTGGAGATTCACACTGGGCTCGCGAGCTTCAGGATTGAAGGGAGCGGCCTATTTGCTTCGATCAAAGCTTGGGACGGCTCGTCGATTGTCACCAGCGCCTCACAAACGGCGCAAGTCGATACAACTACGCTCTCTGACACGATTGTGCGCAGCGTTCGCGTTGAACGCAGTGGGCCGTTGTCCGCAACTGTCGTCGTCACCGGCGCATACTCGGACAAAGTCGGTTTTATGCGCCGCTACGAGCTGAGCGCCTGCTCAAAGACGGCTCGCGTGCGTCAAAGCATCGCTTGGCTAGACGCAGGTTCTGTCATCTTGGACGATTGGCGCGTGGAGCTCGTTCCGAGCTTTGCGCCGCCCTATGTTGCAACTGTGCAAAGTGCACTGACGCAACCAACGCGCCAAACAACGCTCGCAGCAGGCGACACATTGGCGCTGAGGCAAAAGCAGCGCGCAGACCGAACGCAGCCCGCCGCATTCGACATCACGGGTCCTTTGCTGAGTGCCTCCGGGAGTGAGGCCACACACGGCATGCTGTCGGTCGCCGCGTCCTCCGGCGCTGTTACAGTTGCACTCGACAAAATGCATCGTTACGAGCCGCAGGCCCTGCGCGTGCTAGCGAACGGCCATATCGCACTCGATCTCGCGGACGATCATGTTTGGCTCGCGCACCACCAAGGGACGTTTGCGACTTACGCGGTACATGCCTCCGTCGTCCCAAGCAGTGTGGAAGCCCTGAATCGCGAAGTGGCTGCGCCGCTCAATGCGCCGCTCTCAGCCTGGCCACGTGTACAAACTTTTGCAGCCGCTGGGATCGCGCTTTTGAGCAACAGCACGAGCGCGCGCGCCACAGCATACGATGCACTGATGCGGCAAACCCTCAGCACCACGAGTGAGCTCGTGACACAAAAGGGCATCGCCGGTCTGATGACCTTTGGTTTCTACCCGCGACTCTGGGGCAATGCCGTAGACGGTGATGAAATCGATTGTGATGACGGCACACCAGGCAACTGGGATAACGTGTTTTGGTGCACGACTTGGGCGGACTATCACAACGCATCGATGAATGCGGTGACCTTTGCTATGCGCAGCGGCGAGACCAAGTGGATCGAGGAGATTGCACGGCCGGCCGCTTTGCGCACACTGCACACATCGATCTATCAGTGTACACCATCGGATTCGTGGTTCTACTGCGGAGGCGCGCCAGCGGGCTACCAGGGGTACCGCAGCGACGACAACAGCAGCCACCAATACTTCGAGACGCTCTTTCACTACTATTGGTTCAGCGGCGACTCGACGGTGCTGACACCCCTGATGGTGGGCGCCTCGAACATCCGCAACTTCTACTGCGCCAGTCGGCCAGCTTCGGCATGCGGCGCCGACGTTCCCGAGAGTGATGAATGGGCGAACCTCGTTGGACGTGTGCCGAGTCAGTGGAACGCCGTGTTCGCGTTTCTTGGACAAGCGACCGATGCCTCTTTTCTTGATGACTGGAGAGGCAACACTGCTCGCGCGTTCACGCAGCGATATGTGGAAGGGCAGGATTCAGGCGGCCGCACGCTCGGCTTTCTTGGTCAGGTCATCGACGGCGCTGGGCAGTATTCCACCGATCAACTGTGGATGGCCACGCTCTATGACTTCGAAAACTTGCATCGCCTTGGGCTCGAGACGGAAGACGCACTGCTTCCGGCGAATCCACCCTTACAGCCTAGTTTGGTGTCAAATGCATGGGCGCGTACCCTCACCTACCAAGGGCCCGCTTTGCTCTGGCCGAATGCGATGTTCTTCACCTTCACGGGTAATCGCATCGGTGGAAACATCACCTCCGTGACGGCGAACTTGGGCGGAAGCGACCCGTTCCTATACACGGCGGGGAAGGCCGATCTTGCCGCAGAGCTCGCCCGAGCGGCCTTGCGCACGGGCGATACAACGATGCGCACTCTGGCCGCGGAGTTTGTCGATGCCGCGCTGGCCGAAGCAAGCGCCGGACAACGGCCCCTTGGCAAAATTCAAGCGCTCTACTTGGCGCGCTTGCACACTGCCGTCGCTCTGCTCGAGAATCCATAGCGCGAGCACCATGACGTCACAGGGACGTCCCATACGAATGCCTCTCCCTTCTCGCAACTAAAGTGAACCCGCGCGGCGGCCCACCCATTGCAATGGGTACATCTAACTTCGCTGGAGTGACCATGTACCGCACCGCGCTGACTTGTTTGGTGTTTGGCTTTGGTTGTGTTGCTAAACCCCACGTAAGCATCATTGGACTAGAAGGTCCGACTCTTAGCGCAGCCGATGCTCCGCCCTCGCTGCCGAACAACACGAACGTCGAGAGCAATGCAGCTCAGGCGCAGGCAGGCATGCAACCAGAACCAACCTCACAGCCGAGCGAACCAGAAGCGCCGGTGATCCCGGAGCATCCACCAGTGGAGGAGCCAACGGTAGAGGATCCGCCACCGGCACCAGCGCCGCGTCCAGATGTCCTCGTGATTTCACACTCAGGCCAGAGCAATAGTATTGGGTCGGGCGGCGCTCCTGCGCTGTCCACGCAAGCGAGCGCCACCGATTCTTACTGGTCTGCGGGTGCGTTGACGCCCTTGCTCGAGGTCGGACTCGAGACGCACGTGTCGGCGATGGCGCAAGGGCTGCGCGAAGCGTCGCCTGCAAGCTTCGCAAGCATCCACCACCGGTGGGGCGTTGGCTCAACACCCTACGCTGGGCTCAAACGAGGAACGGCGCCCTATCAAGCTGGCCTAGCGGCGCTGACGCAAATGTATCAAGCTGCTGTTGCAACCCATCCCGGTAAGCTGGTGCGCGCAGAGCCTCTCGTGTGGATTCATGGCGAAACCGATGAGGTCCTTGGCGCTTCGCGTGCGCAGTACAAACAGTACCTGAGTGAGCTTCACACAACCTGGTGCGAAGACGTCAAAACCGCGCTTGGCATCGACTATTGTCCACGCCTCGCGCTCGTTCAATGGGCTTGCGCTACAAGCACACAGACTGGCGCACTGGAATCGAGCGAAACCGCCGTCGCCATGAGCGAGTGGGCGCGTGACAATCCGAGCAAAGGCTTCGTCAGCCACCCCGCTTACGCAAGCGTCCTCAATGCCAACGACGTGCACTATTCAAACGTGGGTCACCAGATGAACGGCTACTACCTAGCAAAAGCGACACGGCTGATCGCACTCGAGCAACAACCCTTTCAGCCGCTCTCTCCGGGCGTCGTGACCTGTGAGGGAAGCACGCTGCACGTTCCGCTGATCGGTGGTGATGGATCGAATATCGTGATTGACACAACTGCAGTTGGCGAACGTCCGTTCTATGGTTTTGACTATCGCGACGAAACGTCCGACCCCGCAACCATCAGCTCCGTTTCGTGTTCGGGTCGCACGTGCACCATTGCTTTGAGCCGCGCATGCGGTGCGGGCGCACGTCTTCGCTACGCATTCTCTGGTGATGGCACCGGTAGCTGCGGCGCTAGCGGGCGCGGCGGACCCGGCGGCAACGTGCGCGATAGCGACCCAACACCGGTCCCTCAGTCCACCACACAAACGCTGCCCAACTGGCTCATTGCATTTGATGAAGCGATCACTGTGAGTGCGCCCCAGGCGAGCACACCTACGCCGTTCTTCAGCGGGCAAGCTGCGCAAGTGACGACAACCGGATCTTGGGTCTCGTTTCGCGACGACGATGGTTACGATGGGGCACAGACCCTGAGCGTAGCGTTGTGGCTGCGTGCGCCAAGCTGGCCCACGTCCGATCAAGTCGTGCTCGCGAAATGGGCCCTGAACCAAAGACAGTTCCTACTGCATGCGCGAGTCAGCGGCGGCCTACGATTGTTCATGGCAGGCACTTTGACTGATGCTACACGTTACTGCGATTTGACCGACGACCTCGGTCAAGCGTTCAAAGCCAATACCAACTACCACATCGCAATCGCCAAGAATCAATCGAACATCCGTGTCTTCGTCAACGGAGTAGAACGCGCCTGCGTGCTGAGTGGCGGCGGCGCAACCACCAGTGTGCCAAGCGGCGGACGAGCAGCATTGACACTCGGAGGTTATACCAATGGCGTGAACAGTTTTGTGGGTCTGCGTGCGGCCCACCTTGCAGTGTTTCCCGGCGCCCTTTCCGCTGAGCACGTCGCGCAATTGTATGGAGGCGGCGTTCCCGGCGACCCGCGAGAGCTCGTCATTGCGCCATCGCACTACTGGCCGCTTCAAGGTAACTTCGATGACCTTGGTGCCGCCATAGGCAGCGGATCGAAACCGGGCTTTCCCTACGGCGGTGTGCGCTTTGAAGCTGGACGATTTGTTGCGCCCTGATCCTAACATGCATCACGCGTGACTGTTCAGATCGCGCCGTGCCGCACCCGCCCCGTGCGTGCGCCGACACTCTTAGCATGCGAATCACATCGTCCACTTGCGCTGCCAAACCCTACGTTCAAGACACCACCCTGCGAGCGAAGACCTCCACAGTCGGAACAGTGTGCGATAGCTTCTACGTGGTGCCGCCCAGCGCAAAACTCGTGCAAACGAGTTTGGCGGAGCGCTGGAGCCATGGATTTGCGGCGATCGCAGCGTCCTTGATTGCGCTTCCTGCCGTCATCGCCGCGTTGCCATTCGCCCTCAGCAGCGGGATTGCGGAAGCGACAAAAAAAGACGGTTATGACGGAAGCGGCACTTTTCTGAAGGGCTTCTCTGACATGCTGCGTCTGTCGACCGGTTGGTTTGCAAGACCACTCGGCGGCCTCTACAAAAAGATGGTCATGCCACCTGGACCGTTCTTCGTCGATCGCAAGACCGATCCTACGAGGACGATCCTAACGGTTCGCGTGCGCATGGTCGGCGACCAGAACACCGTGTCGCAAATGAAACAGCTCGAGCCACTTGTGGAAGCGCACCTTGCTAGTCCGGGCTATCTCGTCAACCTCGAGTTCGTCGATGAAGACAGGCAAGACGCGGTGACGATTCCTCTCGACCCCACCGCATGGCCGAACGCAGCAGTGTGGAATCCCATGCTCGACGGAAGCGTTGAAGAGGATGACATCTACACCACTGCCCATGAATTGATGCACAACCCGCTCGGGCTCCCGGACGAGTACAACATCCAAGCGCACTTCGTGAACAAGAAGATGTCGCTTTCCTACAAGCTTGGGCTCGCGTTCTTCTACGCAGCGGCTGAGCCAATGCCAGCCGATGCAGCACAAGGCATTATGTACAACCATCGCCTGTCGCCCCTAGCAAGGCACTACAAGCGCATTCTCGGCCAACGATGACCACTTCACGCAAGCTTGTGGTGTGCCATGCCACATGTGAGCACCCCATGGAGCGTCCGTGCTTGTAACCCGTCCAGTGCGTTGGGACCGGCCCCAAAGAACCGCGTCTCATGAGACCAAAGCTGGCACGTATCGTGAACACCAGGCGTCCATGCTCCACCATCGCTTGCTAGTTTGCTGCTCGCTGCTCGCTCTCGTCGCTTGTGGGCAAGGTCGCGACCCCTCTGCTCCACCCGTTGAAAAAGGTTCCGACGAAGCGATTCAAACGCGAACCGAGACAGGTAACGCACAATCTCAGGGAACGACGGTCGTTACGGGGACCACTGGAACCACCAGCAACACCCAGCAGACCCAAACCTATTGCGCAATCATCACAGAAACTGTGCTGGTATGCCCAAACCCGCCCACCAAAGACACGAGCTTCTCCTACCGATGTTTCCAAAACATCTCGGAGGCAGAGTGTGACTCGCGCGTGCTCCCAGAAGTGCAGGACGAAGGGGTTTGCTGGGAACGCAAACGCGAGTGGGTCTCTGGCAACAAACCGCAACCCGGCCGTTGCGATCTCTATTTGCGCATGCAGGAAGGGAGTGCCGTCGAATGCGCGAATCCTGGCGGACCCTGCGGAATGGGCCGCACCTGCGATGATGAAGGGATTTGCCGCTGCCCGCCAGGCGCCGTCTGTCCGTGTTTTGCGTCAACAATCGGTAGCACACGCTGCGATGGAAACACGGTAGTCACGAGCTTTGAATGCGTGTCGCAGGATCCAAGCCCTGTCCCAGATCAAAGAGAAGATTGTCCTAGTGATGAGGTCTGCGTCTCAACCGAGTTCGGAGCGTTTTGCGAAGAAAAATTCGCGCCACCGGGCGGCCGCTGAACCGCATCAGGGAGCGCATTGTGCAAATGGCGTCGCCAGTGGCGTCGCGTTAGCAACACTCGTTCCTGCGCCAACACTCACGGGCTCAGAGGCCGATTGAAATTGCCCACCCGCGTTGCAAGCCACAGAATCATCACCCGTTGCGCGTGTGATGGTCGTTGTATTGGCGGGATTCGGGCTTCCTCCCAGGTTAGTGACGACGATTGGATAACCGCTAGTGCCTCCGCTTTTTCGCAGCTGCGCACTTTCCAACACCAGCTCATTTTGCGTCTCAGCCACGCCGAAGTTTTCAGCGCCGTTGCTGGTGGTGATGATGTCCGATGGGCCGTTCAAACGAGAACGGGTGAGCGAAACAACAGTAGAGAGGCCGCCATTTAGTGATACGACAGGAACGCTCCCCTGCGTTGTGAGTGTCGAATCCGCGATCGAGAGTAGCGAGGATGCCAAGGTTGCATTGCTGCCGCCCCAAGCAGGGCCCACACCAAGGACGTAGTTTGGATTCTGAGGAGATTGCACCTGCGCAACGAGTTGACCCGACACGGCGCTCAGTGTCGTGCGCTTGAGCACCACACTCCCACGATCGACAACGAGCAATGGAAATGTACTCACGCCCGCTCCGGTGACCACCGTGTCGCTCAGCAACAATCGGTGCGGCCCGTGTGCGAACACCAGCAAGCCCGTGCCAGTCAATGTACAGTAACGGCATTCAATCGGCGTTGTCTGTGCCACTTCGACAGCGTTCGCAACGCTTCGAAAACTGTTGGTCACGAGACGACCGCGAATTGAGACATGGTGCATCAGCCAGGTGCGCAAATAGTTATCGTGACTACGAACGACCACCGCACCAAAGGCAAACGAGAGGGTTTGATTGGGAGAGGTGAGGTCACAGTTAGACAAGATGAATCCACCTTGTTGCTGCGCGTCCAAAGTAAACGCCGGACCCGTGAAGTTGAGCGCTTCGACAACCAGGTTCGCCACGACGATGCGTGGATCCAAGGTTGTGGGAACGCTCTGGCCGTCCGCAAGACGAAGCACGCCGTTGTAACGTCTGAGGACGTCCATGTTTGCTGTGGAGCCCGTCGTTGACAAAGTGTTGCGAAGCGTAGCGCGCGCAGCTGCCTGCCCAATCAACACGAGGCCGGGCGCCCGCAGATCAAGATCGTGAAACGGTTCTTCCGCTGCCGCTGCGATGGGCGAGGTGTCCGTAATGGGCTGCGCGGCCACAATGGGCTCGGGTGTGACGAGAACCCCAGCATTGAGACACACAACTCTGTAAGCCACCTGATCTGCAGGACCCGTGATCGTCGGTCGAACGGGGGGTACGGACTTGGACGCGGGAACAGCAAAACGATTGAGAAGCGCGTGAAACGATTCGTTCGCGCTCACCACTTCATCACACTGGTGTACCGCAAAGCGCGGTGGGTCTGAGTCGTTGTTTGCCTGATGATATGCTCGCGGCGTGAACTCAACGATCGCAGTTGCCGCGCCAGACGCCGCGCGCACGCGGTGCGTCACGCCCGCGTCAGCAGACGCCCATATCAACGCAGGACCCGCGTCGCATGGGCCAAACCCCTGCCCCCGATCGCACGTCACGCTTTCAGCGTCAGTCACCACAGCAACTGTGCGCGCAGCGACATCGTGCGAACCAATCTCTGTTGTTTTTAGTTGAGGCGGGACTAGCTGCAACGACACTGCATCCGCCCTGATACCTACCTGCACCGTGCTGCTGTAACTCGCATTCGAAGCCACGATTTGTATGTCACGCTGTGACACTTTCGAGCTCACTGCGCCGCTGAGCTGCCCGGTGAGGGGATTCAGTACGATGCCCATAGGCAGCGCAGTCTCTGCGAGGAATGAGGTGGGAACGCCGCAGCTGGCAGTGTCGATGACCGGCAGCGCCGACACCTCTGCTCCCACCAACCATTCCTGCGGCGCGTAGCTCACCCAATTGGGCGAAGCACATGGCTGCTGCTGCGCTTTCTCCTGCGAGACCTCTCGGGTGGCGACGCCAAAATCTCCACTTGCACTCACGACGCGCGCAACGAGTTGCGTCACAGGAGATACAAGGTCCGCAGGCAACGACACACGAACGACAAGGGGCGTATTCGCTTCAATCAACCCGCTTTGCACTAGCTTACTTTGAGTTGGGCCCACCAAAGACAGCGCCAAGCGACCGGCAGCCGAGCTTGTTAGCGCAACGTCCACAGCCGCGTTGTCACGGAGTACGAGCGGCGTTTGGTCCGAAAAGACAACGCTCACGCTGCT
>JBIKMD010000851.1:0-3213 GCA_044359465.1 Myxococcota bacterium | reverse complement strand
GACGACAACGAGAAAGCCAGCGGCACACTTGGCATCAAGGTCGTTGATCAATCTGCCGAGCTTCGTGAGCGCCTAGGCATTCGCGAGAAAAACGGTGTCATAGTTGCAGATGTCGACCGCGCAGGCCCTGCCGCTGAAGCCGGCCTTCGCGACGGCGACGTCATCGTCAAGGTGAACGACAAACCCCTCAATTCCGCCGCCGACCTCACGAGGCTCGTCAAATCCGCCAAATCCGGAGACATGCTTCGCATGCTCGTCCGTCGCGGCGAAGGCTCCCTCTTTATCGCCCTCCCCAAACCCTAACTAAATGGGGTCAGGTACCATGACCTTGTCCAAGTTCTGGACACTTCGCCGTCGCTGTTTGGTTTCATGGAACCCTATGCTTGTGGGGCCGTGTAACCGCTGTGACAGAAGGTAGAACCCCCTCGCGTTACCCAGAAATTGATCGGGTCACGCTTGCGCGTTGTCAACGCAGCGATCAGGCAGCCTGCCGGCTCTTCTTGCGCACCTATCAGGATGGCGTGTTCGCCATGCTACACCGCATGCTGGCGTTCAAATCGTCACGTGCTGTGGTCGATGAGCTGGCGCAAGAGACCTTCCTGCGCGCCTTCAAAGCGCTTCCCAAGTTCAATCCGGACGGGCCGGCACGGGTCTCGACGTGGCTGCTCACTGTCGCGTCGAACTTGGCGATTGATGAGCTACGAAGGCCGCGCCTCATTGAGCCGATGAGCGAGGCAGCCGAGGTTGTCGATGAAAGCCTGCATGTCACCACAGAGCAGCGCGATCTGGCCATGCACGTGGCCAGAGCTGTCGCCGCGCTCGCTCCGGATGCGCGCGAGACCTTTGTTCTGTCTGTTTATCACGAGTGCTCTCACGAAGAGATCGCCCACACGCTGCGCATTGAAGTGGGCACAGTGAAATCCCGCCTCTCGCGAGCGAGAGACGCAGTGCGTGAACGCTTAAAGCAGCAAGGAGTATCGCTGTGAACGAAGACGATATGTTTCGCTCGTGGAAAACACGTGGCGCCGGCGATGACTTTGCGGAGCGAGTGCTCGCACGCCAGCAACCAAGACGGCAGCCGCGTCTGCTTTGGGTGGCGGCCGTACTGGTGCTGTGCCTGAGCGCTTTGGTTGCGCAGCTGCTGCCGCGAGGAGAAACGCAGGGCGCTCACGTGGCAGACGCACGCGCGACGCGAGCGATCGGCGACCGCGCGACTGTGGTGGCAGAAGCGCACACCAAATTGTCGTGGAGCGTGCAACCTTCTGGCGCTGCCGTCGTGCAACAAGACAGCGGTGCCGCATTTTACCGCGTCCAAGAGGGGGAGGCGTTTACTGTGAACACTCCCTTTGGATCGGTGGACGTGCGCGGCACCTGCTTTAGCGTTGAGGTTCAAGAAATGGCCGCCATAAAGACAATTGCCACGACAGCTGCATTATCTGCCGCGATTACGGGTGCCGTCTTTGTCACTGTTTATGAGGGCCGGGTAGCGCTCGGTAGTGACAACACTTCTGCCAAGGTTGAAATCGTCGCAGGTGAGCGTGCGTATGCGACGCCAGGGCAGGCGCCAAAGCTCGTGCAGCAAGCTTCCAAGCAGGCCCCCACCGTGAGTGAGGCCGACGAACCCGAGGCCCTACGGGTAGCAAAGGCGGAAATTGCCACTTTGCAGCGAGAGCTCGAGACGGTTCGACGTGAAATCGTTGTGTTGAAAGCGACGGGCGCGGCGGCTTCACCCTCTGCGGCGGAAGCAGCGGCTGCGAGACACCAAGCGAACTTTCGTCCATCGCCCGAAGAACTGCAGCAGATGGCTAAGAAGTGCGAGATTCGCGTCGATATGCCAGGGAATCCTTTCAATCGCGAGCCCCCGCGCGTTGGCGCGCGTTGGCGCGAGGGGTACGGGCTGAGTGGTGACGATGAAAAGGCGGTTCAGCGTGCGCTCAACAGTATGCACGCCGATGTGCTGAAAAACGTGCGTGAGCTGTACATCTTGGTGACCGGTGACTCGGAGGCTGCCAAGTGGCTTTCGCCGCAGGCCATGTTCCAAGAGCTCGAGGACAAAACTGCGCAGGACCTACAAGCAGTGTCTCGCCAACGCATCTCGGCCGAACGTGCTGGTTTACAACCGCCACCGACGGACTTGAGCGCGGTGCCACCTGGGGAGCGTTTTTTGCGTTGGTTTGCCGATCTGCCAGATGCCTTTGAGCAAAGGCTGGCAAAAGAAGTGGGTCCTGAGCGGGCGCGAGCAATGCACGACAAATTCCAAGGTTGGTCTGGTAGTCGCTGGACGATGGATGGATGCCCCGAGCACCCATGACTCACCCGTGGGTGCGTGCAACCCATGGATTTCTCCTGGATTTGCTGAGTTTTCCGGCTGAATTGTTTGGTACGAAACCTGCTCATGCTTTGGGCATGAGCAGCCCCGTTTTGGCGAAGACCCTCTTGATTGTGGATGACGACGCACTCACGCTTCGTGCACTCGTTCGAATGGCGGCAAAGAGCGGACTCGAGATTCTCACCGCGAGCACACTCGCCGACGCACGGCCCATTCTCCAGACCAACAACGTCGATGTGCTGCTCACGGACCTCAAGCTCGACAAGGGGGAGGGGACCGAGTTGCTTCACCTGGTGCAGAGCTCCGCGCTGCGAACGCGTTCGATTTTGATGAGCGGTAGTTGCGGCCAAGAAGCCGAACGACTCGCCTTCAAGCTGGGCGCCTTAGATGTCTTAGAAAAACCGTTTCAAGACGAAGCGCTGCTGGCTGCCGTCAAACGTGCGCTCGATCCGCCGTCGGGTTTCTCTGGTGATCTTTGCAGTGTGACACTGTTCGACGTGCTGCAGATGTATCACGCCGGGCGTCGCTCGGTGCGCATTGAGCTCGCAGGTCCCAAAGTCATGCAGATCTATGTGGAGCAAGGCCAAGTTGTACACGCTGTCTGCGGCGGAATGACGGGCCTGGCGCTTCGGCAGATTCTGGCCACCACACAAGGGCGTTTACGGTCGACTGTGCTGGACGCTGTTCCACAACGCACTGTTGTGAGACGTTTTGAAGCGCTCATCGTCGACGCGCTGCGAATGAACAACGAGAATCGCCGTGCGGCGCAGACGACAAAAACGCTTGGACTTCGGGTTGGGCCTGACGCGTCTCTAGGCTAGGTGCGTCAGGGCTTAGTTTGAACGAACGACGTTGCGACGTTCGTCGGCTGGGGCGGTGATGAA
>JBIKMD010000850.1:0-3215 GCA_044359465.1 Myxococcota bacterium | reverse complement strand
GATCGTGAACACGCACGCGCGCTCCAGGCGCTACGCGACCAATTGCTCCCGCTAGGACACCGACCAATCGCGCCATGTCCTCACTCGGAGCCCTGCCCCGCTAGCGTCCGCGAGCGAGATTTTTGCCACCAGGCGAAGACCGTCGCATTGCCACCCTGGTTCGAACGCCTGCAGAGCCAAGTGGGCATCAGCGATGCACGTATGCGCTTTAGCTATCTTTTATATGCGCCGCAATTGCGAGAACCAGAGGCCGACTTGGTGCGCATCATCAGTCACCCGATGAAAGACAAAGGGCGCATGCGTTTTCTTGGCTGCTCAGCGCGCGGCCTCGTCGAGCTGCAGAGACAAGACAAACACGCATCGGACACCAACGCCGGCTTCGACGGACTCGCACGCGGCGCGCTGATCAGGGTTGGCGTACCACTGGCCGATCGCGTACGCATCGAACCTGACACGCGTGTTGAAAGCGTGAGCGCGGGCACCGCGGACACCAACTGATCCGTTACGGTTTTCCTTCGCAGAAATCGCACCTGAGTGGTCCAGCCGGACCAATCAGCCATCGGCCTTTGCCCAGCGGGCCGGAAACGACCTGAACCCCCGAGACGAGCGTAGGCTCCGTCGCATGAGACACCCGTATCTCTTCATTTGGCTGGCCGCTTGTTTTGTCCCTCCTCGCCCGCCAGCCGTGGGGCTAACCAACGAGCGCCTGCAGTGGACCGGATTCGAAGGTCTGCACGCCGTATATCAGACCGATCAAACCAAAATGCGATTGCAGACGCCAGTCACTTTTGGCCTGGCGACCGCGCTAGGCGCCGTGAACAAGTTCACGGGCGAACACGATGGGCGCTACTTCGAGTGCCGCAACCAAGCGCACCAAGTGAAAGAGATGCACGACGTCTTTGCCAACGCAGCGTTTGGGTGCAGCGGTGAAGGTTTTTTCATGGTCTTTGATGGGGAATGCAACTCGGGTTTGTTGCGCACCAAAGACAACGTTTATGGTCTGGACCGCTGGAACCACGACAAGCACAACTATCAAGAAGGCTTCGTAGTCAGGGATGCCTCGGGCTCTACGCGTGCGGCGCTGAGCTGGTATCGCTACAACAGCTTCGTCGACCTAGGTGTGTATGTGGATCCGTCAGTATCGGCAGCGGACCGCGAGAGCATGGCCGTGGCGCGCATCGTTTTGCTCGCTATGGTGGACGCGGAAGAAGACAACTGGGTGCTCTGCGGAACGATAGATTCTCTGACCAAACGCTTTTAGTCCGCAAACCGTCGTGCTTTCGACGAGGCAATACGTTGCTTTCGCTGGCGAGCGAAGTACCGCCCCGTTGAGGGGCAGGCGCTCAGACATCCAGCGACCCGAGCGCTGTGTGTAGTTGTTTGTTCGTCGGTGTCACGGCAGCCCGTTGAAACAAGAGCCAGTTGGCCGATGCTCGCAGCGTCCTCCATCATCGACGCGTTGGCGCAATGGCGGCTGCGGGTGGCGCGGAGACGCTGGTGAACCCAGCACCAGCACCAGTCGCGCCACGATAACGCGCTCGGAGGCCTTCATGTACCCACTGGTCTTGGCACCGCCGCAGACTTCTTATCTCGAAAGTCGACGCTATTTTGGGCGCATTCAAGAAGCCGGTGTGGCCGTTTTGCCCGGCGCAGAAGCCGTGGCCATAGACCTGAGTGTGCGAACCGCAGGGCACGACAAGCTGGCCGCCGCCGCTGCTAGCACTGGTCCCGTGAATGCGCTCGATCCCGCAGACGTCGATGCGCTCGACCTGAGCACCCGGTTCTTTGGCCTAAGGATCAAGCCTGAGAACTTGAGCTGGCTAACCGAGAAGGCCGTCCATGACTTGGACGAGCTCACAGCTTTGCTCTCAACGAGCGACCCGATGGCAGCAATCGCAGCGAAGCCGCTGCGAGTGTCAGCCGCCGCGTCGTCGCTCCAAACCGTGCTCGCCGGCAACCGCGAGCTCGCGCTGAGCTCTCACGCATCCATCGAAAATCTAGAACGCGCCTCACTTCGTTTTCTGGATGCACTGGCGAAGCTCAGCGGTCGCAGCATGGATGTTCAAGCGAACACGAATCCGTTCGTGCGCTCGGGCCTAGACGCCTTGGCCTACGAGCTCCCGTACATCGTGACGAAGGCCCAGCTCATCGTCGGCGGCGCAGTTCCGCCGGGTGACGTGACGGTGAGCGAGCCCATGTCGAGCGTCTATCGGTTGAGCGTGAGCGGGTTTGCCCCTTAGGTTGTGCCTCACACTTGTGTAGTTTCTCTCGCGCCGACCTCTCGCGCTACCCTCGCGTCTTCCATCCGTACATGTGACTCACCACTTCACCATACGGAAGCTGCTGACTATTCCACCGCGGCATCGGCATTTCCGTCGATGGCCTCCATTCCACTCGCGTGACCGGCGTGAGCCTGACCGGCGCGTTCGCAATCGCCTTCCCATTCGGGTCACGAAACACGAGCCTGCCCTCCGCATCGCGTCTCAGCTCGTACCCGTACTCGTGGACAAAGCGATGGTGCCGGCGGCACAAATGCGTCAAATTCTCGAGCGTCGTCGTCCCACCATCTTTCCAATGCTCAATGTGGTGACCATCAACGAAGGTGTTCGTACACCCCGGGAACTGACACTGCTGGTCACGCTCCCTCAACTTCCGCCGCAGTGGCGTGGAGATGATGCGCGTCTTGCGACCCACATCAACCACCTTCCCATCCTTGTCGTGCGTCATCGTGACCAAACTACAATCACACGCCACGCGCCGGCACACCTCCGCGGAAACGCCGCAGCCATCAATCTCTGCTCGTCCGGCAGCCGCGTCTTCGCCCGCCTCACCTGCAAGCACGCGTTCATCCACATGCAGCACAACTTGAAAGCGATCTGCGCTCGACGCCTCGCCGCTGCGACCAGACCCAAGCGCCAACTCCGCCATCTGCACGATTGCATCCGCAAAACGTTTACCTGGCCCTGTCTGCTCCTTTGGAAGCGTCATCGCTTCGAGCGCCTTGCGTAGCAGGGCTCCTTCCTCTGCCAGCAAGCGCCCGCGAATGACCACCATCCCATCGCTGTCAGTGAAGCAGGACAACTTGCGCGCCTCCTCCTTGAGCACTGCCGAATCCTGCGTCTCTACACGGCGAACAGAGCGCACGAGCTTCTCTAACGCCGCCGCGGAAACGTCGTTCGCAATCGTCAGCAGATCCGCCTCGGTTTGCGGCGTTG
>JBIKMD010000849.1:0-3217 GCA_044359465.1 Myxococcota bacterium | reverse complement strand
CGAGCAAGTGCCGCTTTAGCGCGTTCCCGGCGCTCTTTGCTCGGTACACCGGCGTAGACGAGTGGCAGCTCGACGTTTTCGAGCGCGCTCGTGCGGGTGAGCAAGTTGAAGCTTTGAAAGACGAAACCAATTTTTTTGTTGCGGACCTCAGCGAGCTCATTGCGGCTCAGGCCGGACACTTCACGTCCATCGAGCAAATAGTGACCCGCGCTTGGGCGATCTAGGCAACCCAGCAAGTTCATCAGCGTGGACTTGCCTGAACCAGACGAACCCATGATGGCGACGAACGCTGCTTTCTCGATGTCGAGCGTGATGCCTCGCAGCGCGCGTACCTCGGCTTCGCCGCCGCTGCTGTAAGTCTTCTCGATACCGATGAGCTTGATGAGTGCCATTGCCGCCTCAGAACAACCGCGGACCACCGGCAGGACCTGCACTGGGCCGCGCTCCCGGCGTTCCCGTGTCTTTGACGTCGGTCACGACGAGGTCACCTTCTTTGAGCTCACCCGAGACTATCTCTGTATTGGTGCCATCGGAGAAACCAATCTTCACGCGCACCGGGGAAGGCGTGCCATCGTCGCCGCTTCGCCAAACGGTTCGTTCGTCAGTAGGACCGTCGATCTTGGGCCCCTTGTTCGCTGGACGACCACCAAATCCCGCAGGCGGACGAAAGCGCAGCGTCGCATTGGGCAGCTTCAACACGTCATCACGTTGCGCCACGACGAAGGTGACCGTGGCTGTCATGCCTGGCTTTAGCTTGAGATTCGAATTGTCTACGTCGATGACGGCGTCGTAGGTGACTACATTCTGAACGTTGATGGGTGCGTTACGAATCTGCCGCACGCTGCCGCGAAACTTTTCTCCCGGATACGCATCTACCAAGAATACCGCATCCATCTTGGGCGTAATCTTGCCAATGTCCGCTTCGGACACGTTGGTGTCGACCTGCATCTTCTTCAGGTCCTCGGCGATCGAAAAGAGCGTGGGCGCAGCGAGCGAGGCTGCAACCGTTTGACCCACGTCGATGTTGCGAGAAATGACGATGCCATCAATGGGCGACTTGATGGTGCAGTAGTCCAGATTCACTTGCGCCTGGGTCAGCGATGCTTTGGCCTGGTGCACGCCGGCCTGCGCCGCACTCACATCTGCCACCGCTGCATCGCGAGCGGTTTGCGCTGAATCCACGTCTGCTTGCGCGCCAAGCTGTTTGTCGAAAATGGCCTTGGCTCGCGTCAGTTGTCGTTCCGCGCTCGTCAGCTGCACAGTTGCGCGCACGACGTTTGACTCTGCTACCGTTAGATTTGCCCGTGCTTGCTCCAGCGCAGCCACGAACATTTGCGGATCGATTCGCGCAATCACTTGGCCCTTTTTGACCGGCGAATTGAAGTCTACGAGGATGTCTTGAATGCGGCCCGACACTTGGCTGCCGACCAGCACCGTGACGAGGGCCGACAGCGTGCCACTCGCCGTGACCTTGGCGCTGATCGGGCCGCGCTCAATTTTGGCTGTTTCGACTTTGGGCCCTTCTTTGGGCTTCGCCCTGAAGAAAAAGAACGCCCCCGCGGCAAGGGCGACAGTAGCGACGATACTCAGCGGAATGACGGTCTTGCGGCTCACTCCCTAGAGGTACGGCTCGCCAGGCGAGAAGTCAAAGCGATATCAAGTATTTACGTTCTCTTAATGCGGCGACGAATGAACAAAACAGCCGCTGAAAGCATGAGGAAGCTCAGCAAATCCTCGGGATTCGTTTCGCTTGATGAGCACGCGCAACCTGAAGCTGGGGTGACGTCAGCGTTGAGTTTGATGGGGGTCTCGTCGACCAAACCGGCGTTGTCGACCGCAGCGATCTCGAGCGTGACCACGCCAAGCTCACGGAGGGGAATCTGGAGCTCGTTCAAGATGACCGGCGCGCTCCACTCACCAATGCTCGCGCCACGGCTCAACCGGTAGGTGTAGCGAATTTCGTCTTGCGGCGTGAAGTTGTCGCTCGCAGTGATCGTGGGGCGGTAGCTGCCTTCCGTGAGGCGCGTGGGTTGTTTGGTGAGCGCCGTCTCTGGAGCCGTTCGGTCCACGGTAAACTGCGTGCTCACGCCGATGGGATCTTTGTTGCCGAAGCTGTCTACAGCGCGAATGATCGCGGTGTGATGGCCTTCTTCCACCGCTTCCAGCACGAGCGGAGCGCTGCGCATCTGTGCGGCGCCGCCGTCGAGCTGAACTTCGAATTGCAGCTCGCTGGCTGATGCGCGGTCGTCCTCGCCTCGCACAGAGAGTGAGAACGCGGCGTCAGTGATCCATTGCGGTGGGTTTTGATCGATGATGGTCGTCGGCGCGCGGTTATCGAGCTGAAAGGGGTAGGCCGCAGTCATCGATTGGTTGTCAGCGTAGTCGAGCGCGGTCACTTCGAAGACATAGTCACCTGATGGAATGTTCTCGATCACCACGTGTGGGTCGCTGACGGGTGACGAATAGTCGTTCGTGAGGCCGCGCAATCGGTAAGTGTAGGTGATCGCTTGCGGCGGCGTGAGATTGTCTTGGCCGAGTAGCAAGAACTCGAGCACTTCGTCCGTGCTGCGCGGGGCAGGTTTGCCAAGGAACTGCACGCGCGGCGAAGTGCCATCAACGATGAACTTACGTTGCGCCGGAACTTCTTCTTCGTTGCCTGCAAGGTCCTGTGCTTTGACGTGAAGCGTGTACTCGCCGTCGGCAAGTGCGCAGCCTCCTACGTCAATGTTGGCCATCGAGGTGAAGCCCGAGAAATCTTCAGTGGCGCAGGCAGGCCCGTCTAGCTTGGTTGCGAATGTGATCTGCGACGGCGGGGTAAAGTTGTCGTTGCCCAGCACGGCGAAACGCGCAGCCGAAGGCTTCACATAACCGGTGCGTGCGCCCGTGAGCGCAGATTTTGGTGCGGTGAGGTCCACTGTGAAAATGGCTTCCACGCCAGTGGGATCAACGTGGGAGACGCGGTCGACCGCTTGAATTTTGATGCTGTGTGGACCTTCGGCGAGGCCGTTGAACGTACGTGTAGTCGCGGTCACCATGCCAGGAAGTGCGGCGCCGTCCAGCATCAGCTTGTAAGCGATCACGCCTGAGCCGGCGTCGCTTCCGCTGTAGGTCACTTGCGCCTGCGTTTGTTTGGTAAAGGCAGGTGGCGCGACCATGACGGTAGTCGACGGAGGCAGCGTATCGACCGTGAGCTTCACCGAGGCATTACGGCCAGCAG